>JAHEBB010000455.1 GCA_024642575.1 Trueperaceae bacterium
GTGAGTACCAAGGGGGTGGATTTGGTCGTGGTGATTTTGGAGGAAAGCGAAGGTTCAAAACCACCAAAATAATGCAGGCAAATTTACCTTGTTGAATCTTTTGTACCTTTAGCTGATATATTGTCTCAAAATAAAAATGTAAGGTTAAAGGGAGCTTGAGATGCAACTTTTAGTCAGAGCCTATCCAATCCAGGAAGGTCAAGAAGATGCTTTACGGCAATTTACTGAACAGGTAAGAGAAAAATGGTCAGAAACCAGTAGGTTTTATCAAAAATATGGGGTGAGTAGAGAATCCTGGTTTTTACAAATGATAGGGGAAAAATTACACCTGATTAGCGTAACCCAAATCAACGATCTGCAACCCGCTCTTGATGCCTATGGGGCTTCACAGGACGACTATGATAGGTGGTTTAAAGATCAGATATTTCAACTCACAGGTTTGAATTTGGATGAAGTGCCTGCCGGACCACCTTCTCAGATGGTTTATGATTGGCAGAATTCTTAAAGATTTCGCTCATGTATAGCATTTCAACATATAAACGCTACAGCGTTTATATGTTCGAGCTGGGCGAGTAGAAAGGGACACCTTAAGTCAGTGTAGTGACTTGCCCCTGAAGTGCTATAAAATGGTTTTAGAGAATACCCTCACACCCCAATATCAGGCTAAGTGCAGTAAAGGGTAGCCCCAATTCCCGACTTTTTTTTTCAGGCTAAGTAACTTGCTAGACTGAGAAAATGGCAGATACCCCTTCTCTCGCCCAAGGCTTTGAACAGCTACTTGCAAGTGGCAGGGGAAATCATGCCAAAGGTCGTAATTTACAGGCTTTGTTGCTTTTAAATCTTTGCTGGTCACAAAGCCAGATGCCTTTAAACAGTTATAGGCCCAAGAAAAATCCAGCTGCGTTTCTTGCCCTAATTTTTGAGGCATTGGATACCCTAAATAAACAGGATACTGCTTACATTCCTAATCCTTCCTCGCAATTGCAACAAAGTTTAAAAAGCTTTGTTCAAGACCTTTCTGCAGAGTTCCCGCAATTGGGTCAAGAACTTTTAGCCATGCTAAAAACCGTTTTATTAGATAAAAAACGGAGCAGCTTGTCTCGCTATTTTCAGCGCTTGGCGTTTTACCTAAGCCCTGAAGAACTGCTAAAGGTCAAACCTGAGAGGGTTATTGAAGAGATGAGTTTGGCAGAGGTTTTTAATCATTTGGGCTATGTTCCGCCTGAACTAGGTGCAGGGGTTGAAAGGCACCCAATAGGCAAAGATATGAGAAAGGCTTTACGCTCTGAGCTTGATGGGCTTTGGTCTAAGTTATTAAAAAATGTAAAACCAGAACCTGTTCAACTGGCAGCCTGTTTCCCCCTTAACTTTTGGGGTCTTGCGGAAAGGTTGCCAACTCCCTTACCCGACTTTACTTTTTTTTATGCACTCATGACCAATGCTCACCTGCCAGGCAGAACCTGGACACCCCCGCTTAGTTTTCTGGGAGCGGATGACGCAAGAGAGCCGTTTGATCTTTTGATGGGTGACACCGAATATAAAAATTCTAGACTGGGATTAAGTGCAACCTTGCCCGAAACAGTGGCTGTGTTTGACAGTTGGCTCGAGCTTGAACGTTTTCAAACGGTGCTCTGCCAAACGCATTGGCGTACTTTTTTTAGAGAGCAGCCTGATGCTATTCGTTATGCTCGGCTCAAATTTTTGGCGCTTTTTGAGGACTTAAGATCATGAACTCATCTCTTTACGACGCCCTACTTGCCTATGTGCATGACTCAGAAGTACCTGAAATGAACTACGCCTATGTAGCCAGCTCTAGCCTGGCGGTTCTTGCTGCAAGGGTGCTGGGGCATGCGTCTAATAAGTACGCTCAATTTGATTTACTTAAACCCTTACTAAACTGGGTACCAGAACCTGATCCCTTAGCGGAGCCTCTACTTGAACTTGGCGAAAAACTTGCTTTAGAAGGGCTGTTAGAAGAGGAAGGGTCGTCAGACATGCTTGGGGAAGCGTTTAGGAGAAAACGGGAGGCTTACAGGCTGCAATTTGCTTCGGTTTATGCCCTTGAAGCTATGGGAGATGCGGTTACGGATTATCTTTTAGCCAAGACCGCCGCAATGCAGCCTTTTGCCAACTCGGGTAAGGAAGACGTTTTTAGCTGTAAGGTCATGAAGCTTAAAGATATTGAAGCGGCTCGTTTTGAAAGCTATGAGGCTCAGCTTTTTGATTTAAGCGAAGAGGGTTTAACTTATCATGAGCTTATGCTTGAATTTGACACTGACGCACTTGGTCTGTTGCAAAGCTTAGAACCTTTAGCCCTGAGTCTTAGATTTGTCTTTGACCTGTCCTTTATAGAATTAAGCAGCCATAATGGGGGTCTTTTTGATATTGAAGTCAATCTAGGCGAAAAACGTCTTTACACAAAGCTTTTACTCGAGCAAAGACCACCTTGGGAAAACCTCGAGTCTATTGTTATTCGGGAAGATAGTAAACCGTAAGATGCGCCTGAAAGCTTTCATCTTCTAAAAAAGTATCGCTATTATAGTTACGAAATTCAGTTACTATTACTTGCCTATCTCCAACATTAAATAGCTTAGGTGTCATACTAAAGGTTGCAAACGGTACTTTACAAAAACCCTGCACGTCACATAGCTGGGTTTTACCCGAAGTTTGACTTGTAACACTTAAACCAAAGCCCTGATAGCTCGAGCCTAAAGGCAAGACAATACCAAGGACAACACAAGCACTAACGGTTTCATCTATTCGGTTAGCAAGCTGATGACGAATATCATTATCTAGATTATCGACAAAGCGGGCAATAAGGCGGTTCTTTGCACCTTTGGTTGTAAAGCTTAGTGCCGTTTGTGAATTAGCTAAACCCTTTAAAAGGTGTGGGATTTTTTCAAACAGATCTTCTTTACAAGGTGGAATATCAATGGCGCTAAAGGCAGGTTCAACTGTAGCACTGAGCCGAAGTGCAATTTCACCAGGCTGACAGTCAGGACAGGATGCTTTTTCTAAAACCTCAACACTTTGTGCTTGGCCATAGCAAAACAGTAAAAAGAAAGAGCAACAAAGTAGCCTTTTAAGCATGCTTAAGTCTAACATTCTCTAAGCTTTAAAGAGGGAGTTATGAGCTGTAGTTTTTCCTGATAGACTAACGCTGTGCCAAAACCTATAGGGGATATGATTAGCGCCGTTGCAGCTGTATTAGACCAGGATCAAAACCCTGTGGGCACTGCCTTTTTGCTTAGTCCCCGCTACGCCTTAAGCTGCGCCCACGTTGTAGAGCGAGCTTTAACAGGGGTGACGAGTCCAGAAGTATTTGCTTTAGCAAGCAGCGAAAAAAGTCAAAGAACGTCAAGCATTCTAGGAAGCAGTCTCAAACTCCACTTTGCTGGCTTAGGTAAAGTGCTTGAAGCTAAGGTCGAAAGCTATTATCCGCTTAACTATGATGACGTGACCTTAAGAGACATTTCCGTACTTTGCCTTGAGGAACCTTTAAATCGTTTGCCTTTAACTTTAAGTTTGAGCGAGGATTATTGGAATAAGCATGTGCGGATTTTTGGCTTTCCGGCAGCGAGACCTTATGGTAGCCACGCCGAAGCTGATCTAAAAGAAGTCGTGGCTAACGGCTGGGTTTTACTGCGTGGGGGAATGGACGCTAGAGAATTTGTGCGCCCAGGCTTTAGTGGTGCACCCTTATTTAATGACGAAGGTCAGGTACTTGGTATGCTTAGTGCAGGCACACAGGCACAGCGTGAAGCCCTGATGATTCCTGCCAAACGCCTGTTGCAAGCGCACCCAGCCCTGTCTCTAGATTTACCGCTACCTTACCCAGGGCTTAGACCCTTTAAGGCAAAAGATCAGCGCTTTTTCTTTGGACGTTATAAAGATTTAGATCTTATCAATAGTGAACTTAAGCAAAATCATTTTCTGGTACTTACGGGTTCATCCGGAACGGGTAAAAGCTCGCTTTTGCAGGCCTCACTTATTCCTTTTTATCAAAGTCAAAACTGGCTCTGTTTGTATGTAGCTGCCAGTGATGATGTTTTAGAGCAACTCTCACAGTTAATCGTATCAAACTGGCAAGAGCCTGGACCCAGCCAGCTTTTGGAAAGCAAAAAGTTAAAAGCATCTTTGGAACAGGGCAGCTTAGCGCTTCATGAGGTTCTCTTAAGCCTCTTAAAAGCTACTCAGTATTCAGGTATCTTAATTGTTTTAGATCAAGTTGAGGAGTGGTTTAAACCTTCGCAGAGCTTTTGGGTTCAAGAGCTTATGACAAGTAGCAATAATCAGATTCATGTGCTCAGCTCAGTTAGAACAGATTTCTTAGAGGTTTACCTTAACACCCTAGCCATGCAAGTACCTCTTTTT
>JAHEBB010000078.1 GCA_024642575.1 Trueperaceae bacterium
TTCTTGTTGGTGGAATGCGCGTGCTTGATACCAACTACGGCGGTACTAAGCACGGAGTGCTGACTGACCGCAAAAATCAGCTCACTAACGATTTTTTTGTAAACCTGACTGACATGACTAGTACCTGGGTACCAACGGGCGACAACCTCTATGAAATCCGTGACCGCAAGACCGGATTAGTTAAGTGGACGGCAACTCGCATGGACCTCGTTTTTGGGTCGAACTCGGTCTTGCGCGCATATGCCGAAGTTTATGCCCAGGACGACAATCAGGAGAAGTTTGTTAAGGACTTCGTGGCCGCTTGGACGAAGGTGATGAACGCCGATCGCTTTGATCTCGTCTGATTATCAGCAACTATACCCATACCGAAAGTAATTGCGGTGTGGGTATGGTTAAGTCGCGCTTCCATTTGAATAACAATGCTAGTTAAGTTTCAGGTACATACTGTCTTTGTCGAGTCTCGTTTCTAATAGAGGGCATTTGACAAGGCTGTTTCTTCAATAAACAATCAAGCAATATCTTCGAGCTTTGTGAAATCCCTATTAAATTTAAGTGAAGCCTAGCTTTATAGTAGCGTACACTTCCTCAGACTTAAACCTGACTGATGCACGAAGAAAGATAATAGCTGCCTGCGCTTTTTCTCCTGATGTTGACATCAATAGCTTTTCGCTTGCTTTCCGTATCAGTCTCTCTAGTAGGAGGGCAAGAAGGTGCTTTTCTACAGTAGGTCTGGGTTAGGTATAAATAAAATTTAGGAAGGCTAGTAGGGGTTTTGTATGATAGCTCGAGCCTTTGCTTGAAAAGGTTTGTGGAGGGTTTTCTTGCGTGCTTAGACTTTTTGCCTTTTCGTATATTTTTTTAAATGCTTGTTTTCTAGGACTTGCCCAAGATTTACACATTATAGGAACAGGAAGCGTGGTGGGTCTTTATTACCCTGTTGGGGGCGCGGTATCTTTTATTGTCAATAACGAAGCAAAAGATTTGCTCTTAACCGTAAAGGTAACCCCAGGTTCGGTTGCCAATGTTGAGTCCCTTGTACTAGGCGATATAAGTCTAGCTTTGGTGCAATCAGATGTTATGCATGAAGCCTTTTACGGAGAGAACTCATTTGCCTCGCCCTTTAATTCACTTAGAGCGCTTATGGGTTTGCACGCTGAGCCCTTGCACCTTGTTTGTCGTAAAGATAGTGGGGTAAGTCGCTTGCGCGATATTGTCGGTAAGCGCGTAAATTTGGGGCCAGAGGGTTCAGGAATTTTGAATACTACAAGAGCAGTTATTGAGGCATACAGTATTGATGAAAGTCAAGTATTGGCAAGATATGAAACGGCTAAGCTCGCTCCAGAACTTCTTATTGCTGGGGATATAGATTGCTTTTTCTTTACCATTGGTATTGGTGGAGCGGCTATTCAGACAACTGCCTTGCGTATACCAATTAGCCTTATTCCTATTGATGGGCCTGAACTCATGCCCCTTTTAAACAATGCCCCTTATTATTCTTTTGTTACGATACCTGCCCATACCTATCCAGGGGTAAATGAAGCGGTTACAAGCTTTGGGGTCAAAGCTTTTCTGGTGACGACCTCATCCTTACCTGATGAGACCGCCTATGAGATTGTAAGAGCGCTTATGAATTCGTTTGATACCTTAAAAGAAACTTATCCTTTACTTGAGTCACTCATCAAAGAAGATGTTTTAGATGGCCTGAGTATTCCTATCCATCCAGGGGCAGAAAAGGCTTACCGTGAGCTGGGCTTACTTTAATCAGCTAGCCTACGCTTCACTTGTCCTGTCTACGTTAAGCTAAAAGCCTAAAGGGAAAGGAAGTCTATGCCAAAAATAACAGTGGCTGGTAAATCAGCAGAATTTGCTTCAGACAAGCGTCTGGTGCTTGCGATAAAAGAATTAGGGGTAAATATTGGCCACCGCTGCGGCGGTAATGCCAAATGTACGACCTGTAGAGTAGAGATTTCTGCGGGTGAATCTGAAACCATGACGCAAGCCGAGTATGACAAGCTGGTTGAAAAAGGTTTATATGGTCAGGCACGTCTTTCTTGCCAGATGACTTGCGCGCAGGATATGGAAATGTCAGCCGTTATGACCCTAGAAACCATGGAAGCATGGACAGATACAGGCCCAATGCCCGATGAACACGTAAAACCTGTCGCTGAGTTTTTCTCCAAATCAGAGCTCGAGGCATAACTTAGGCACTTACTTTTCAATTAGACTATTAGTCTAGATTTAGCTTTTACCTGAATATCCCCGTAAAATAAGGCATGTTCAGGTATTTTTTTATCCTTTTGGGTCTATACTTTTCGTTTGCTTTGGCTCAGGTTGATGATTTTTGCAAGGCAGAAGTAGACTTAGTTCCTATATTCAAAGTTCAAGGTACAGAGCGGCGCTCGAGCTTGAGTGGCGACATAATAACGGTTGAAGGGGTCGTTACCGCTACCTTTTTTGCCAAAGACAGCCTGGCTGGTTTTTTCTTGCAAGACCCCTTAGGAGATAATAACCCGCTAAGTTCAGATGCTCTTTTTGTTAAAGCGACACCCGATGACTTTGACACTAAAATTCTAGCAGGCGATTATCTTCGTGTTAAGGGCAAGGTTTTAGAGCGAAGTGAGTTTACCCAGCTTGACCGCATTGAAGCCTTAGCCTCATGTGGCTACTATGGCTTGCTCGAGCCTCAAATCATTGATTTACCCTTAGCTTCCCTTAGTGACTGGGAACGTTATGAAGCTATGATTGTCAGTTTTGCAAACCCTTTAACCGTTACCGAAGTTTATGACCTGGCGCACTATGGTCAGGTTTTGCTTGCAGGGGGTGGGCGTTTGTACCACCCTAATAATGGTCAAGATCAGCGTCAAAATGCCTTGAATCAGATTCTATTAGATGATGCCAGTAAAGAGGAAAACCCAGAGCCCATACCTTATTTGCTCGCTGATGAAACCCTAAGATTAGGGGATAGCGTTTTGCCTGAGGGGATTGTGGTTAATTATGGTTTAGATGCTTATAAGCTCGAGCCCACGCGTACACCCTTATTTGAGCGAAAAAACAAGCGTACCGCAACACCAGATAATGTAGGTGGTAGCCTAAAAATAGCTTCTTTTAATGTGCTGAATTATTTTACAACGCTAAATGAACGCGGCGCTGATACCGCCGAAGAATTCGCGCGCCAAGAAGCCAAGCTGGTTAGCGCTTTAGCCGCCATTGACGCCGATATTTTGGGCCTCATTGAAATTGAAAATAATGGAGCAGTAGCACTAGCTGAACTGATTAAAGCGCTTAATGCTTATCTCGGAGACGAGGTTTATACTTTTGCACCTGATCCACCAAACGGTACTGGAACTGACCAGATACATCAGGCCCTTATTTATAAACCTGCCAAACTGAGGCTGGTTTCAATTCGTTCTGACCTTGACCCCATTCATGACCGCCCACCTGTGGCAGGGGTATTTCAGGACTTGGAAGGTGCTGAGCAATTTACGCTGATTGTGGCGCATTTTAAGTCAAAGGGAAGTTGCCCCGTAGCGGGAGATACCGATAAAGGGCAAGGCTGCTGGACACTCAGGCGTGCTGCCCAGGCAGCCGCAACGCTCGAGTTTGCAGAGCAACTTAGTGAAGCTACCTCTGATAACGATGTATTAATTATAGGCGACCTAAATAGCTACAGATTAGAAGACCCCATTAAGGTCTTTGGTCAGTCCTTTATTAATCTGGATGAGCGTCTACCTTTAGACGAGCGCTACAGCTATGTCTATTACGGTGAAGCAGGAACGCTGGATTATGCCTTTGCCAGCCCTAGCCTAGACAAGCAGGTCACGGGTTTTAGCATTTGGCACATCAATAGCGATGAGCCGCGCTTGCAAGATTATAATTTGGAATTTAATCCGAAAGCTTTATTTAGAGCTAGCCCTTACCGCTCCTCAGATCATGACCCAATAATTATCGGGCTCGAGCTAGGGCAATAATTAAGTAGGCTTTTGCACGAGACGGTTCAGCTCATTTTAGGACTTTCCTAAGAAAGTTTTTAAAGGTAGGTGCTTAGCCGTTAGAAGAGGTTAAGAAGATGTCAGCAGAATGTAGTAGAAAGAGCAAGACGTAGTAAAGATAACGTAAACGCTAAGAAAACGTAGTACACCAAGCTAAGAAGACGCTGACTAAGCACCTACCTCAAAGTTATGTTGTTCGGTCGGGGAAAGGGTTTGTAACAAAAAGCACAAGATGAAGCAAGATGACGATCTCGACCGGTTGCGCTACTAGCTCCACTTACCATAAGCGCCCAACATGTAGGTAAGCTTCATTGCTTTCGAGGTAGCTCGTTTTGAGCTGTCACCAGTATGCCAAGAAAGTATTACAGTAGTATTACGTTTTTGTGAAGCCCTAGGGTCGTTGCTTGAGTGCCTGGCTAAGGGCGGTAATATCGTCAAACATATAATCGGGTTTAAGGCTCGAGCGCTCAACATCTTCTTTAGTTGAAACACCCGATAAAACCAAAATCGTTTGCATCCCTGCTTTTTTTCCGCCTTCAATATCGGTATTAAGTCTGTCGCCAAGCATGGCTGTATCTCTTGGACTTGTTGCCAAACGCCTTAAGGCTTCTTCAAACATAAGGGTATTGGGTTTGCCAATCACGGTTGGGCTTACCCCGGAGGATTTTTCAACCACTGAGAGTACAGCGCCAGCGCCGGGCAAGAATCCAAGTTCACTGGGAAAGCTCGAGTCATAGTTAGTTGCAATAAAGCTTGCACCCCTTTGTACCAGCAAACTGCCCATTGCCAAAAGGTCATAATTTAAAGCTTCGCGCATTAAGCCCCCTACCACTACTGTTGCTACAGCCCCAGCTTTAATATCTGCGGCGCTCAAAACCTCAAAACCTTGCGCTTTTATTGCGCGGTGCAAGCCTGATTCACCCATGACATAAATGCTGTTTTCACCTGGAAAATGATGCCTAATGTAACTGGCAGCCGCCTCTGAAGAAGTAAGGATGTTTTTGGGTGCGACCGAAACCCCAAAACTGGCCAGTTTTGCGGTGTAGTCCTCAGCAATCTTCATTGCATTATTGGTTGCCAGTACAAAAGCTAAGGCATTTGCCTCAAGTGTCTCAAAAAAAGTCTGCAAACCAGGTAAAGGCGTATCTCCGTGCCAGAGCACGCCATCCATATCAATAACCATTGCCTTAAAGTTCATGGTTTTAAGCTTACTTTAAATGCCCTAAGTTGCGCAGGCGTTAGTCTAACCAAAGATCATAATTGACTGATTTTCCACGTTTCCCATTCGCCTTATTGGCTGGCTTTTGGGGTAGGATTAGACCGTGAGTAAAGCGGTTATTTTTGATATGGACGGCATTTTAATTGACTCAGAACCTGTCTGGAATGAAGCTCGAGTTCGAATGGCTAAGCGCCTGGGTAAAACCTGGACGCACCAGGATCACGAAGCGGTCATGGGGGTTAGCACCAAAGAATGGGTTGCTTATATGTTAGCTCGGCTCGAGCCGCCAATGTCAGCTGCTGAGGTTCAAGAAGAAATCGGGCAAACCATGGTTGAGCTTTACCATGAAGCGATTCCTTTTATGCCTCACGCCGTTGACGCCGTTAAACGAGTTAAAAATCTTTACCGACTGGGTTTAGCTTCAGGCTCGATACGCAAACTTATTGATATTGTAACGGCAGCTCCTGAACTTAAAGACAAATTTGAGGTTATCTTATCGGCCGATCAAGTTGAACGAGGCAAACCCTCGCCAGATGTTTATCTGAAAACCGCAGAGCTTATGGGGGTTAAGCCAGAAAACTGCATTTGTATAGAAGATTCGGGTAATGGTGTGCTTGCTGGCAAGGCTGCGGGTATGAAGGTTATAGCTGTCCCCGATCATCGTTTTCCTGCCAAACCTGAGAAATTGGCGGCCGCAGATGTGGTTTTAGACTCTCTTGCTCAGATTGATAGGGTTTTGCTTGAATCGCTCTTTAGTTAAGTTTTGCCCTCAAAGCTTATGAACAAGGATGTGACAAAGCCCAGGCGCTCGAGCAACCAAAACGCCTTAACACTGATGCTGGGTACCTTAGGCTCGAGGGTTACGGGTTTTTTGCGTCAGTCACTCCTAACTCAGCTTTTTGACAAACAAATTACCGATGCCTTTTTCGTGGCTTTAAAAGTGCCAAACTTATTTCGTGAACTTTTAGCTGAAGGGGCGCTGACCAATTCATTTATCCCTGTTTATAAATCCTTAGCTAAAGCAGAGGCCAAGCGCTTGGCCTCTGCGCTTTTGGGTATTTTGCTTATAGCCAATGGTTTACTGCTGCTTTTGGCTTATATTTCAGCCCCCTTTATGGTTGACTTGCTTTTAACAGTTGGGGGAAATGTTGATAGAGAACTAACCATTCAGCTAACCCGAATCGTTTTCCCTTTCCTTATGGCTGTTTCTTTGTCCGCCTGGGCAATGGGTATCCTTAACGCTGAAGAAGAATTTTTTGCACCTGCCTGGGCACCTGTTGCGCTAAACCTTGTTTCGATTATTCTTATGTTTCTTTATCCTAAAAGCTCGACAATTTTGGCCTGGGGCTTTGTTTTGGGAGGGCTTGCCCAGCTGGTTGTTCAAGTACCATCGCTTATTAAGGGCAAATATTTAACGGCTTTTCAAGGCATTTGGCATCCAAAGCTAGGTTCCGTTTTGCTCCTTATGATTCCTTTTGCCTTTACCACCAGTGGGCGACAAGTCTTAAATGTGGTTACTACCAACATTCTTGATACCTTACCCGAGGGCAGTGTGACAGGTTTTCAAAATGCCGATCTCTTTTTAAGTTTGGCTTTGGGGCTTTTTGGTGTTTCACCAGCGCTTGCGTATTATTCAAGGCTTAGTGCTACGGTGCAAGAAGCGCCAGAAATATTTGGCGAAACGCTGCTTAAAGGTCTTAAATTTATCAGTTTTTTGAGTGCTCCTGCTGGTCTTTTGCTTTCGCTTTTGGCTCGCCCTGCTGTTGAAACAGTGTTTGACTGGTTTACGCTTTTGGGTCGTCAAGGAGCTGACGCGGCAACCTTAAGTGCCTCAGTCGCTGCGCTATTTCCTTTGGGTTTAGCCATCTTGCCGCTTGGATTAAATAACCTGCTTATACGCAGTTACTACGTGAGACAAAAAGTGACGACACCTATTGCCCTGACGTTTGTTTTCTTAAGTTTGCAAGGGTTTTTGTACTATATTTTGACAGAATCTTTAGGGATTGCTGGTCTGTCTTTGGCAACTGCAATTGTCGCTTGGCTACAGCTTTTCACCCTACTTTTTCTGGTTGGGCGCAGAGAAAAGTTAGTGCTTTCCGACTTTTTTGTCCATAGCTCAAAGGTCATTCTGGCACTAACGGTAGCAGGCTTAACAACATGGATCGTACTAGGGCTTTTACCTGACCCTTTAGGCTGGACCCTAAACCTCATTCATGTGCTTCTTGGTGGTGGATGTCTTTATCTGGTTTATCTGCTGATGGCTGTCTTTCTTAGGTTACCTGAACTCGAGCAGCTTTCTCAGCGGTTGCGAAAGAGGTAAAATCGATTCTATGCGCATTTTGACCGATAATGATATTAGAAAGCGTTTAACCTGGCAAGAGGTCTTGACAGCCCTTGAAGAGGCATTTAAGCAAAAAGCTTATCAGAAAAATTTTTTTAAAAACCCTGAGCGTGTGCCCATTAGTGTTCCTGGAGGAACTTACTTAACGATGCCTTCAGCTGATGAGGAAGGTTGGTTTGGGGTTAAGCAGGTCTCGGTTTTGCCAGATAATCCAAACAGGAGTTTACCCAGCATTCATGCCTGGTATACCTTGTTTGACCCGACAGGTCAGCCTACACTTGCCTGTAACGCATCCTTGCTAACCAAATTTAGAACCTCGGCAGTGTCGGCCGTAGCTGCCAAGTATCTTGCCCCTCAGCAAGCCAAAACCTTGCTGATTATTGGCACGGGTGCTTTAGCGCCTTGGATGGTTGAGGCGCATGCTCAGGTGCGCGATTATGAGAAGATTTTAATCTGGGGGCGCTCGAGCGCGAAAGCACAGCGTTTACGGGATTCTCTTCCAGATATTGGCGCAGAGCTGGAGCTTGCCTCAGACTTGGAAACAGCTGTCAAACAAGCCGATGTTATCTCGGTGGCGACAACCTCACGCCAGGCAATTTTAAAAGGATCATGGTTAAAACCAGGGCAACATATTGATCTGGTCGGCGCTTTTATTCCTGAAATGGCAGAGGCTGATGCTGAGACCATAAAGCGGGCGGATGTTTTTGTAGATGACCTGAAAGCCTGTGAAGTTGAAGCGGGCGATCTCATTCAAGCTGAAGCTCAGGGCTGGTCTTGGAGCATGGTTTATGGCAGTTTGGCTGAACTTGTAACAGAGCAGGCTGGGAGGCAAAATCCTATGCGTATTACTCTGTTTAAATCAGTAGGTTTGGCGCTTGAAGATTTGGTAGTTGCTAAGTTATTAAGCGCAAATAGCTTTTAAGCATAACCGCAAGTTTGCCTTGACTCAGAATGTAGCTGGCTAAAAGATGAGTGGAAAAGCCTTTCTCAGCATAGTTTGGAAGGCACTCTCTTACCGCATCCATTGGAATTCTCATTTAGCTAGCAATACTTAACTTGCCTTAAAACTGTAATGAAAATGTAATAGCAAATCCTTAAACTGGGATGTACTAGGTTTGAGGGTATTGCCGTTAAGAAAAGCTAAGGTTGCTGATGAATGATCTTATAAAAAAAGCCAGAATACTGATTGTTGACGATCAAATGCCGAATCTGGTGCTTATGGAGAGAGTCTTAAAGGCTTATGAGTTTAGCAATGTTGAAGCAACAACAGATGCTAACCATGCGCTCGAGCTTTTTAAAGAAAGGCAGCCAGACTTACTTATCCTTGACTTGCATATGCCCCAAAAAAATGGCTTTGCCATGTTAGAAAGTATTGGCAAACAGCTAAGTAAAGATGATTATTGTCCGATTTTGGTGCTCACCGCCGATGTAAATGCTGAAGCAAAAAAACAAGCTTTGGCTCTGGGAGCAACAGATTTTATCAATAAGCCTTTTGATATGAATGAAGTGGTTTTGCGTATTAGTAATTTGCTACAAACACGCATCCTGTTCAGCCAAATGGAAAAGCTGGTTCAGGCACGTACCCAGCAACTCAAAACCTCCTTTCGTATTGTTGAAAGGGCCAGACAAGACACCTTTGAAATGCTTGCCATGATGGGTGAATACCGTGATGATGATACGGGGCAACACACGCTTCGCGTTGCAGATCTGAGTGCTGAGCTGGCTTTAGAGCTAAGTCTGGGAAAAGTATTTAGTGAAAAAATGAGACAGGCTGCCAGACTTCATGATCTGGGTAAGATTGCCATTCCTGATGCTATTTTGCTTAAAGGAGGGCCTCTGACGGAAGCTGAATTTGCTATTTCGAGGCACCACACACTGATTGGGGCAGAAATTCTATCAAAAGCCAGCTCTGAGGTTTTAAAACTTGCTTCAAGCATTGCCTTATCTCATCATGAGCAGTGGGATGGTAAAGGCTACCCTCACTGTTTAAGAGCTACGGATATCCCGATAGAAGCACGTTTAACGGCTGTCGCCGATGTTTATGACACGCTTATAAATAATCGACCTTACCGCGCTGCCTGGTCAGAACTTGACGCTCTAAAAGAAATTCAGGCACAAGCAGGTAAGAAATTTGATCCTGATATTGTTGCCGCGCTTATGCGTCTCAAACATGCCCAGGCTAAAGGGCTCGAGCTGGAAGCCAAAGTCGAAGTTTTGAGTTCTTAGTTTTTCCCATCACCCTAGGTTTGCTGAGCGCTTATGATAGTCAGGTGCGCCGCTGTCTACATTTTGCTAAAGCCGTACCCCGCAGCCAAAAAACCGCAAAAGGGTTTGAACTTAGCTGGCAAGGTACAGGTCTTATGGGTATTTTGAACCTTACGCCTGATAGTTTTAGTGACGGAGGGCAGTTTCATGCCCTTGGGGATGCTTTAAATCAAGCCAAACGTATGCTGGCAGAAGGTGCGCTGATTATTGATGTCGGCGGAGAGTCCAGCCGACCCGGTGCTGAACCTGTAACGGCAGCAGAGGAACTTGATCGAGTTTTACCCCTAATTAGCAATTTGGTCTATTCAGACGCCCTTATCAGTATAGATACCGCAAAACCTGAGGTGGCTGAAGCTGCTTTAAAAGCAGGTGCACATTTGCTAAATGATATTACGGGGTTGTGCCAACCTGAAATGCTTAGGGTTTGTGCTGAGCAAGCGGTACCTGCTGTCATTATGCATATGCAAGGTGAGCCGCGCAGTATGCAACTTGCTCCGCAGTATGAAAACGTTATATCGGAAGTCTTTGACTTTTTAGAGCGTCAAGCCTTGGCAGCAAAAACGGCTGGCCTGCCTGATGTCGTACTTGATCCAGGCTTTGGCTTTGGCAAAACTCTAGAGCATAATTTAGAACTGATTAGAGGACTAGCCAAGTTTAGTGACTTGGGTTATCCCGTTCTTGTAGGGGCGTCACGTAAGGCAAGCATTCATAAACTTGCTAACATCCCTAGCCCAACGGAGCGGGACCCAGGCTCTATTGCTCTGCATCTGGCAGCGGTGCGTGAGGGAGCAAGTCTGCTGCGGGTGCATAATGTGGGCGCACATAGGCAAGCGCTTAAAGTTTGGGAGGCCATTTATGGATAAGATTGTTTTGCAAGGGCTCGAGTTTCATGGCTTTCACGGGGTTTTCCCTGAAGAGGCCAAACTAGGGGCGCGTTTTGCTATTGATGCAGAGCTGTATTTACCTTTTCCTCGTGCCGATGACCACACGGCCACCGTTGATTACAGCAAGGTCTATGCGCTTATTCAAGCAGAGGTTACTCAAGAGCGTTACGATCTTATTGAGACGCTAGCGCAGAGCATTGCAAAGCGCATTTTAAAGGAGCACGCAAAAGTGGCAAGGGTCATCATTCGGGTACATAAGCCCCATGCCCCTTTACCAGGGGTTGTCAGGGATATTTATGTTGAGGTCGAGCGCCAGCGTGACTAAAGCTAAGCTAGCCTATATTGCTTTAGGAAGTAATCTAGGGGATTCTCAGTCGATTATGTCTGAGGCGGCGCAATCGTTAGCGCACTTGGGTGAGGTAAAGGCACGCTCGAGCCTTTATGAAACTGAGCCAGTAGGTGGACCCAAAGGGCAGGCAAACTATCTTAATGCGGTGATTGCCTTAGAAACGACGCTGAGTGCAGGGGCGCTACTAAAGGCATTATTAAACATAGAAACTCAGTTCGGTCGTGAGCGCCGTATTCGCTGGGATGCCCGTACGCTTGACCTTGATCTTTTAAGTTTTGATAGCGTTGTGCTAGCAAGCAAACATCTAACGCTGCCTCACCCTCGTATTTTTGAGAGAGCGTTTGTACTAGTACCGCTCCTAGAAATAGCGCCAGACTGGCGACATCCTGTGACCAAACAAAGAGCCGAGGACGCGCTTGGGCTGCTTACTAAAACGGGTATTAAAAGAACAGACTTAAGCTTTTAATCACGGCTAATAATTAAGACGGCACATTTGGCTTGTTGCGCTAATGTCTTAGCAAAGTCACCAATACTTGCCCTCGAGCGTCCTTCGCGCTTTGACCCAAGAATCAGTAAATCCACCTCTTCACTGGCCTTTAAGATGCTTTGAATGGCGTTATCACTCTGAAGGACTTTGGCATGAATATCAGCCCAGATTTCTTGGATGGCAAATTGCTCTAAGGCCCTTTGAGCACGTTGAAAAGAAGCGTCTGTGATACCTCTGGGTACAACGCGTAAAAACTCAATATCACGGCTGCTAATACGCTGCATACTGGCAAGAAGTCTGCCGCGCAGGGCGTCATGATAAGAAGAACCACCAGCAACTGGCACCAGAATACGTTTGGTATTGGCTAAAGACCAGCCGTTAGGAGCACGTAAAATGGCAACATCACAATCAACAGCAGAGAGTAAATCGCCAAGTCGGTTGGTTGCAATTTGTTCAGTTAGTTCACTAAAACCCAGTAGCAGGCTTTCGCAACGGTGAAGTTTGGCGACTCGAGCCATTTCTGCCCAGGGGTCAGTGGCTATGGTGGTCAGGGCTTCAGGTGTTAAACCCACTTTAAATGAGGCGCTGAGCGAATTGCCCAAAACAGCCTGGGTATTGGCAAGAGGTTCTTCAAGAGAGTTATCACTGGGCGGCTGAACCACCGATAAAAGTAAGACACGCCCTACCTTTTGCGGACTCATAGCATGCGCCATTTCAATCAGGGCATCGGTATTTTTAGGATTGGCAATGGGTAAAAGCACCAAAGGACTGCGTCCACGATACTGGATAAGGCTTGGGTCAAGGGCCTCAGCGGTAGCATCTGCAACCCTTGCCTTGGCAGCAAAAAGACTACTGTAAATAGCTAGCCCAATAATTAGCCAAAGCAGGGTAATAAACCCGGCAGAGGGCACCACAATCCCTTGAAAAATAGCGAGTGCAAGACAAGCCAGACCACCAAGTACTGGGATAAGCGGAAACAGCGGAAGTTCAAAGGGGCGACTGCCAGCGCTCGAGCGTATCCTTGCCAAAATGCTAATTCCGTGTACCAGCGCAAAGCTAATCAAGAAAATAAGACTGGCAGCCGCGCCTGCTGCTGCTACATCTGGAATAATAATCAGCAAAACAATCAGGGTTAAACTGCTAAGCCAGAGAGCAGGTGCAGGCATTTGTGCCGCGTTCAGGTGACCAACTCGAGCGGGTAAGGTTCTATCTTTAGCCATCGCAAAGGCAATGCGCGAGGCGGCAAAAACATTGGCTTGCAAAGCTGAGAGCATAGCTAAAAGCGCCGCAACAATAACCAGCCAGTAACCCAGACCGCCCATAAACTGCTTGGCTGCCAGAGCAATAACCGCTTCAGGTTGGGCTTTGCTTAAAGCTACGATTGATTGACCTTCGCCTAAACCAACCGTCGTGGTAATAAAAAGCAAGGGAATATAAATAAGTAGAGCAATGACCAGTGAAAAAACCATCGCCCTAGGAATGTTTTTGCTGGGTTCCTTGACTTCGCCTGCTACCGCTGCAATCAAGTCAAAACCTTGTAAGGCAATAAAGGTAAAACCCATAGCCTGAATAATGCCCACGATACCGCCAGGCATAAAAGGGCTAAGCCCGCTACTTATTTGAGTGCTGGGTGCGCCTACCAAGGCCCAGCAACCTACAGCAATCAGAATGCCAAAAACCACCACTTTGCCATAGGTTGCCCAGTCGCCCCCACCGTCACTTTTGCGCATGAGGGTAAGCGTATAAAATAGGGATGCAAGGATAGCTAAGAGGCGTTGCATAGGGCCACCCGTTAGCCAAACAGGAGCATTGCCAAAAAAAAGGTTCCAGAATTGCTCGAGCACAATCACGGCGTAAACTGCAAAGCCGAGGGCGTACAGAACCCCTGCGACAATCGAGGCAAACCAGACAATCCAGCCAATCATAAAGGCCGTATGAACATTCAATACGCGTTTGGAAAAGGTGTAAGTGCCCCCTGACTGAGGAAAAGCTGCCGATAACTCTGCAAAGCTAAAAGCCGTCAAAAGGGCAATAAGCCCATTCAAAACAAAGGCAATAATGGCGCTGGGACCAGCAGTCGCAAAAGCAACCCCTGCCAGCGCTAAGATGCCACCCCCAACAATGGCACCAACCCCTACACTGGTTGCGCCTAAGAGAGAAATACGTCTTAAATTGTCAGTCATGCTTGTAACTTTCAGAGGACATAAGGCCATTCATTTTACACAGTTTCAGCTTAATAGGGGTAAAAGACAGCTTATAATCCCACAAGTAGGAAGCTGCTTGTTAGACTAGGGTCTTATGTACGAACCTGTTATTGGTCTAGAAATTCACCTTGCCATGAAAACCAAAAGCAAGATGTTTTGTGCCTGCCCAGCCGACTCCTTTGGTCAAGAAGCCAACAGCAGCACTTGCCCTGTTTGTCTGGGTTTGCCCGGAAGTTTACCCACCATTAATTATGAGGCCATTGAAAAAGCGCTCATGTTTAGCTTGGCTCTAAACTGTCAGGTGCCAGATATCACCCAGTTTCACCGTAAAAACTACTATTACCCTGATTCTCCTTATAACTATCAGATTAGCCAGTTTGATAAGCCTGTAGGTGAACATGGTTTTATTGATTTAAGTAATGGTAGGAAAATTGGCATTACGCGTTGTCATGTTGAAAATGATGCGGGTCGCAGCGTTCACCCGGCCTATGCAAACTATAGTTTGGTTGATTTAAACCGCGCAGGTGCGCCGCTGATTGAAATGGTTACCGAGCCAGATTTGCGTGACCCTGAAGATGCTAGAGAGTTTTTACAAAAGGTGCGTGCCATTGCCCAAGCGCTAGGCGTAAGTGATGCTAACCCCGAGGAAGGCAAAATGCGCGCTGATGTCAATGTCAGTGTGCGTTTGCCTGGAGAGCCTTTTGGTACCAAGGTCGAAGTTAAAAACCTAAACTCCTTTAAAAGTGTACAGCGTAGCCTCGAGCATGAAATCAAGCGCCAAAGCCGCATCTTAGAAGATGGTGGCAGCATAAAACAGGCAACCCTGGGTTGGGATGAAGGGGGGCAAAAAACCTATCTTATGCGTACCAAAGAAGAAGCTGCGGATTATCGTTATTTCCCTGAGCCTGATTTGCCGCCGATGCAGATTGGTCAAAACTGGCTCGAGGCTATCAAAGCCAAAACCCCTGAACTGCCTGACTTGAAATTGGCACGTTATCTGGCAGCAGGCATACGTGAATATGACGCTCAGATTCTAGCTTTTGACCATCAGCTAGCTAGCTTTTTAGATGAAGTGCTTAAGCACTATAGTGAGGATGCCCAAGCGGTTGCTAACTGGCTAAATGGTGATATTACAGGTTATCTAAACGCAGAAGCCAAACCTTTACAAACAACCTCCTTAAGCCCAGAAGCCCTGGCGAAGCTTCTCAAACTTATTGATACCAACACCATTTCGGGAAAAATTGCCAAAGATATTTTGCCAGAGCTTATGCAAGGCGCAGACCCAGAAAAACTCATTGCAGAACGCGGACTTAGTCAAGTGACGGATAGTAGCGAAATTGAGGCTCTTATAGAGAGCGTCTTGGCGGAAAACCCTGAGCTAGTTGAAAGAGTCAAAGCAAATCCTAAAGCCATCAATGCCCTTTTGGGTCAGGTCATGAAAGCCTCTAAGGGGAAAGCTAATCCAGAAATCGTACGCTCGGCGCTAAGCAAAAAGCTGGCTATTTAAAGAAAAAGTAAGCTTAAGTTAGGTAAAAGGCTCAATTTAAGGGCATGATGACAAAGAAAAAGGTTAATGATACCTTAATCACTCATCTAGCTTAGAATTTTGCCTTGCTAAACTAAGGAGATTGTTACGAGGGAGTTTATGATTAGAAAACTCAAAATTGCACTATTACTTATAGGACTATCTTTGATTGCGGCATGTGGTGGGACTGTGGAGACTGATCTTCCCAACGCACCGACTTCCGTAAAGGCAGTTTCTGCTGCCAATGCCATTAAGCTGAGTTGGAAAGATAATAGTCAGATTGAAACAGGTTTTGTCATTTACCGAGAAGAGGTAAATACAACAGGCTTAAAACTAGCTGCCCTGGCTAAGCTTGCCGAAGTTGGCCAAGATGTTAATGAGTATACGGATTCGGAAATAGATATTAATAAAACCTACCGTTACAGTGTGACTGCTAAAAATGAAAAAGGCGAAAACCCTAGTGACCCAGCAGATAATAGGACACAGGCTGTTCAGGCTACTCCTTCTGAGGGCTTTCGTCTGACGATTAACCGACCTGGTTCAGGAGCTGGAACCATTACTAGTACGCCTGCAGGAATTAATTGCAATTATGAAACAGGAAAGGGATGCGATTTTGTTTTTGCGAAAGGCACAAAGGTCAATTTAACAGTAACACCCAATGCTGATTCAGAATTTCAAGGTTGGGATGTAGAAGGGTGTGAAGGCACAGGGGGTTGTGAGATAACTATAGATGGGGCAAAGATAATACCCGTTGTCTTGTTAAGAACCAAAGCAACGATTACGGTTGATAAGACCATTGGTACAGGTAAGGGGAGCGTGACCAGCATTCCTCAAGGTATTGATTGTGGTGCTAGTTGTAGCTCGAGCTGGAATACACCTATAGAAGTCTTTCTTACGGCAAAGCCTGACGCTGCTACAAGCTCGAGCTTTGTTGAGTGGCAAGGCTGTCCGAAAGTTGAAGGCGCATCAGGTCAATTTTGTCGGGTTAAACAAACCGACCCAGGTTTGGTAAAAATTGGGGCAAAATTTAATTTGCCTGAACCAGTTATTACAACTTTTGTTTCAGATAAACCAAAAGTAGCTGAAGGCGGGTCGGCAACTCTGTCCTGGGATATTGCTGATTCAGGAAATACGGATGTCAGTCTTTCTCTTAATTCACTTCCAACTGGAACGACTGAACCTCAAGTTATAGATATAAGCGCTAAGACTTTAAAGGATTCTATAGTTGTAACGCCAGCTGTCAGCACAACCTATACGCTTATTGCCAAAAGTGCGTCGGGTGATAG
>JAHEBB010000079.1 GCA_024642575.1 Trueperaceae bacterium
GAAGGAGGGTATCATTATGTGGCTTAAGGAAACTTTAGTCAAAGGTTTAGAACTTTATGAACCTACTAGCTTATTAAATCTCATAAAAGCTCTTGGTGGCTTTATGTGTGAGTTTAATAAAAAGCTCGAGCTAGGCCAAACGCATAATCTGCCCGTTACTCAGGGTGCTAAAGCTAAAACCGTTTATGATCTTTTCACTTCGAAAGACGCCGAACACTTAAACAAGATAATTACCGAAGTCTGGTCTACGGGGCAGGCTTTTTCTGGAACACTAGAGCTGAGTTTTAAGCTCGAGCCAGGTCAAAACTCTTTACGAACCCGCAGCTATGATTTGCAAGCTTATCTTGCAAATGATGCTCAAAAGCTCATTTTGCTTGCTTTAAACCCTTACGAGCTTAAACAAGATGAGAGTACATACCTAAGTATTCTTAATGAAATGAGCGAATTAATCTGTCGCTACGACAAAGACTTAAAGCTAAGCTTTGTCAATAAAGCCTATGCAGACTTTTATGGCAAAAAACCAGAAGAACTCCTGGGTAAATCCTGGTATGACGCAGTAGAGTTTGACGAAAAACCCAAGGTTTTCGACTATTTTAAAACGCTAAGCCCCGAAAAGCCCAGTAAGCAGTTTAGTTACTGGACGTTGCGACCAGATGGTAAGCAGCGCCGCTGGCTAAGCTGGGAAGATATCGCCCTTTTTGATGCGGAGGGTCAGTTTATTGAGTATCAGGGCGTGGGCAGCGATTTAACTGAAATTTTTGAAAAGGAATTAGCGCTCGAGCAAGAGAAAAAGCACAATGCCTTTCTGGCAAATCTTATCAATAATGCCAGTGAAACCATCATTTCAACAGATGATAATTTCAAAATTTTGAGCTGGAACAAGGCCGCCGAAGACCTCTATGAGTATACCCAAGAGGAAGTTTTAGGTAAAAACATAACTGAGGTTGTTCCTACAAGTTATGAATCTATAACTAGAGACGAGGTCATTGCGCAATTTAGAGAAAGAGGTCAGTGGCAAGGTGAGTCAATACAATACTCTAAGACGGGCGAAAAAATTGAGGTTTGGGCATCAGTAAAACAGATTTTTAATGAGCAAGGTCAAGCCGCTGGCGTGGTAACTGTCAACCGAGACATTCGCATTCGCAAAACGCAAGAAAGGCAGCTGCTTGAAAGTCGTGACACGCTCCGCGCTTTGCTAGGTCGCTTTGATAAATTGCAGCAAGACGAGCGAAATCAGCTTGCCCGCAGCTTACATGACAATCTAGGTTTAAACTTTACTGCCTTAAATCATCAGCTTGCAGGGCTCGAGCTCGAGCTAAGCAATGAGCAAAAACCCTATCTGCAAGAGGCTTATAAAACCCTTCAAGTACTCTCAACCAGCCTGCGGGGTCTGCTTGAAGATTTGCGCATAACTGACCTGCTCAATGCTGAGATAGTGCCTTCAATTGAGGCCTTATGCAAACGTTTTCATAAGAACTATGGGCTTATTTGTGACTTAGACCTTAACTTTAACAAGCCTGTAAGCAATCAAATCGTAACCGTCATTTATCAAGTCTTAAATGAGCTTTTGAACAATGTAATCAAACATGCTCATACAAGACAAGTGAACCTTTGGCTAGCTGCTCATGAACAAGAGCTCGAGCTTATCGTCCAGGATAATGGTGTAGGCATTGTTCCTGAGAAAATCAGTAATCCTCTCTCACTCGGCCTAATCGGTATGCGCGAGCGTCTGGCTCAGGTCGGGGGTAGTCTCAGCATAGAAACTCCTGCCAAAGGGGGCACGCTATGCCGCATCAGCGTGCCCTTAAGCTAAGCTCATGAGGGTATTAGTCGTTGACGATCATGAGCTTATTATTCAGGGGGTCATTGGTCTTTTAAAAACAGATAGCTCGGTACAGATCGATTTTGCCCTCGATGCTGAAGCGGCCCTAACTAAGCTCGAGCAAAATCCTTACAACGTGGTCATTTTGGATTTGCAGTTAGCAGATACAACCAGTCTCGAGCTACTAAAAACCTTAAAAGAACGCTGGCCCAGGCTAGCAGTGCTTATTTATACTATGTTTTCAGAAGAAAGCTTTGCCATCCGCTGTATGCGTCTTGGGGCAGATGCTTATATAAACAAAAGTGACCCTTCTTCCGAATTGCTTAAAGCGGTCAAACAAATTGCCAAAGGCCACAAATACATTACCCCGGCGGTTGCCGAGCGCATGGCCTGGTTGCTCAATTCGGGCACCAAAGTTCCCGAATTAGAAGATTTGTCTGATCGGGAATTTCAGGTTTTGGTCATGCTAGCTTCAGGCTATTCGGTAAAAGAAATTTCTGAAAGGCTCGAGCTTAGCGATAAAACCATCAGCACCTACCGTGCGCGCCTCTTAGAAAAACTTGGCCTTGAAAGCAATGTAGACATTGTGCGCTTTGCTATCCACAAAGGGCTTATTTATTAGGACATGAGTCATCTCGAATATTCTTATTAAATAGCTCTACCTCATCCCTTTAGCAAGAAATCCCCTCTAACTCCCCTTTCTTAAAGGGGAGGACTCATTTTTCCCCCTTTTCCAAAGGGGGATCAAGGGGGATTTATGATCGTCAAAACGAATACCAAATCCGATCTCAGCTGCAAGCTAGCGGGATGGAGCAGTATAAATCTCTTTAGCGTTTATTAAGCGTATTATCGAGTTTGGTATGGAAAGCTAAGTTCTACCATCTAGCACCCAAATAATACCGAGCTGCAACGCTGATCAAAATACAAGCTGTTAGAAATATAACTGACTTATTTTCGATACTCATATTTTTTTCCAATGCTGTAAGTCCTGCCCTACAAAGACCTCTCTGCTTGCCTGATTTACAGCTAAGGCGCTCAGGGCTATGCTGAGCTATTAGCCTAAATAAGCTGCTTTATACAACTTGCATTGCATAGTCGAGCAAGTAGCTTCCGTCCTTCAAACTTGCACAGCATAGAAACGGAAGATGATGTCAAAAACACTCGAGCCCTTAGGGGTCTTTAAAACAGGTTTGCCTGCACTGGACAAAGCAATTATTCCAGATGGTTTACCTGAGCGCTCACTCCATGTTATTGGTGGTGAACCCGGAACCGGCAAAACCCTGTTTGCCCTGCAAATGCTCTTTGCTAACGCTACGCCAGAAAACCGCGCGGTTTACTTTACAACCATCTCAGAACCCAGCGTCAAATTTTTAAGTTACCTGCAACAATTTGATTTTTACGACAAAGACAAAATGTTTAACAGCATTATTGTTAGAGATATTGGCGAAGAAGTTCAGACCGACCCTTTAGACAAGGTGATTAGCAAAATTAATCAGGTCATCGAAGAAGAAGATGCCAAATTGGTCGTTATTGATTCCTTTAAGGCCATTAGCGATATTGTGCCGCAAGCAGATTTGCTGCGCACCTTTGCCTATAACCTGGCGGTCAATCTGGTCAGTGCCCGCTGCACCGCTTTTCTGGTTGGCGAATACACGCCCAAAGATACCTCTGAAGTGCCTATTTTTGCCATTGCCGACGGCATCATTTATTTGTCTTTTCGCTCTGAAGGTCTAAACCGACAGCGCTATCTCGAAGTGCATAAAATCAGAGGGCGGCGCTTTTTTGCAGGCTTACACCCCTTTAATATTAGTGACACTGGCTTAACCGTCTTTCCGCGTATACGCACCCATGAGCCCCCTGAAGCCTTTGAAATGCCCAAAGACCGTGTATCTACAGGTGTACCTGCCCTAGACGAAATGATCGAAGGCGGTTTGCCACGCGGCACAGCAACTATGATTGCTGGCGGTGCTGGTACAGGTAAAACTTTGTTAGGTCTGAGTTTTATTACTCAAGGTGCCCAGCAAAACGAACCCGGTGTGATTGTTAGTTTTCAAGAAAACCCGGTACAGTTAAAAAAGATTGCCCTTTCTTTTGGCTGGGACCTGGCTAAGATGGAAAAAAAGGGTTTACTTAAACAGCTTTATCAGTCTCCGGTAGAAATTCAGCCAGACATTCACACGCACACGGTTAAGGAAGTCGTAAAGAAACTAAAGGCCAAACGCGTGGTCATTGATAGCTTAAAAGATTTGGAAATAGCTACCCCCGACAAAGTACGCTTTCGTGACTATATTTACTCGCTAGTAGATGATTTTAAGCGCCAGGGTATAACCACGGTCTTTACCAATGAAATACCTGAACTCTTTGGCACCTTTCAAATTAGCGAATTGGGCATATCTTTTATTGCTGATAATGTCTTACTGCTTCGTTACGCTGAGCTTATGGGGCGTATGAGCCGCGCTATGAGCGTGCTAAAAGTACGAGGCAGCAATCACAGTAAAATCATTCGGGAATACACCATTTCTAAGGCCGGGATTGTTCTGGGTAAGCCCATTTTAGCTACCACCGGCGTTTTAGCTGGTACTCCCATAACGTCTGAGAAGAAGCTGCTGCAATCGCTACCCAAGAGTGCCCGAGAATTGCTAAATGCTGTTAGAGAGTCAGGCCCCTCAAGCTTTGAAGACTTAACAGAAATGATCAATAGCCCAGAAGCCCAGCTTAATACTGATCTTCAACTACTCATTGACTTGAGCTATATGGCTATAACCACTATTGATGACGTTCAAACTTACGTTGCTTTGCTTTAAGGAAGGGTTAAAACCATGATCAACCTCGAGCAAAGCTGGGAAGATGTCCTAGAACCTTTCCGTAACGTTCTCGAACAAACGATGCACGAAGCAGCTAAGCCGCTAGGGGTAGTGACCGCAGGCGCTATTGTAGAACGCTCCCTCTCAAAAGCCAGCAAAACTTACCCCCTTTTGCAAAGCTTTGATGTTAAGCCTAAAGTAGTAAAGCTAGATTTTGGCCGATTTGCGCCAAATCAGACCCCAGACATAAAAGCTGTAGGCGAAGCCTGCTACTTTTACACCCAAAAATTAGAAGAACTCATCACCGATTTAACCGGCGATATTTTAAAACCGCTCCTAGACGAAAGTTTTATCAAGATGTATCAACTTATTGAAAAGAATTATCGTTTCAAGATCAAGGCATGGTAAAGGCACTATGAGCAAGCAAAGTATGGAACGCTCAGAAACCCTAAAGCATACTAAGACCTTTGACCCTTCAGCGCAGCTCGAGTTTATTTATCAGCTCTTAGAAACCTTAAGAAGCTTTTCTGACTACAAGGAGCTGTTTAGCTACCTTGCCACAAACCTAGACAGCTTGATTGCTTGTGATGTTTTATCGGTTTTACTGATTCCTGATGATCATATAGAGGTTTACTCGTATAGCCAGCGCCCGACAAAGAAACCGCTCTTAGATGAGCTTTTGCTAAAAGCCAAAGAAGCTCTTTTGGAACTTAATGTTTTTGATGTTCGGCTAAAAGAAGTAAAAACCTATGCTGAAACTCTAGGCGAAGGTGAAAGCATCGAGCGTCTAGCCTCGAGCATCCAGTTGCCTCTGATTGTAGGGGCTGAGGAAAAGCTCTTGGGCATCTTGAGCATTGCCAGTGAACAAACTGAAGCTTATAACCCTGACCAGTTACGCTTTTTAAACACAATAGCGCAACATGCAGCCCATAGCATTTATTACTTTAGCAATGCTATTTCCGTTGAAAGACAGCGCCTGAGTGCCTTATTTGATGTTATTCCGATTGGGCTGGTTTTGCTTGACAAAGATCAGCAGCTAAGTCTGGCGAACCCCACGGGCCAAACCCTTTTAAAAGACCTTGATGCAAGCTTTGCTGATAAGACCCTAAAAACCCTTAATGGGGAAGCGCTCGAGCCTTTATTGGCAAAAGAACTTGGTGACCCAATCATTCAGCAAAATCTGACCCGCAAAGGCCCAAACCCTCGCAGTATTGAAATCACATCTGCATTTATACCTTTTGGCCCTGAAGCAGGCGGGCATATTTTAGCGTTTCGTGACCATAGCAGACGCATAAAAGCAGAACAAAATTTGGCGCTTTCTCAAAAACAGCTTGCAGCTATCTTTGAAAACAACAGCGAGGCAATCTTTTTGCTCAATAGCCAAGGTCAAATTGAAAACTTAAACCCCTCGGCCTATCTGCTTTTAAATCAAAGAAAAACCGAGCTTTTACAGCAAACCATCTGGGATTTGCCCTATTGGGAAGAAAGCAACCTGCAAAGCGCCGAGTACTGGCAGGAGTGTCTAAGTGACGAGCGCATTAGTATTGGTCATGCCAGCCTTAAATTTGGCAATCTAGTCAAAAAAATTGATTTTCGTATACATCCTCAAGTCATTGACGATTTGCATTTATTAAGTTGCCGCGATGTCACCGAGCGCCAGGTTATGTTAGAACAGCTCGAGCATAGCGAAACCCTTTACAAAACCCTGATTCATAACTTTCCCAAAGGCACTATTTATTTGCTTGACCGAGATCTCAACTTTATCTTGGCAGGGGGCAAAGGGCTTGCTGAAAATGGCTTAAGTGAAGAGTACCTGATTGGCAAAACCCCCCTTGAGGTCTTTCCTCAATTTTCCGAAGAGCACAAAAAGCAGTATCAGGAGGCTCTGAAGGGTAAAACGCTTAGCAGCATCCGAGTTCTTCAGGGCAAGTCTTATGAAACGCTCATTTTGCCTCTGCCCGCAAGTAATGGTCAGATTGAAACGCTTCTGGTGCTCAGTTTAGATATTTCCAAAGAGCTCGAGCTGCGCAAGCATCTTATGATTGAACGGGCGCGGTTAAACAAGCGAGTCATAGAGCAAACCAAAGATCTTAGCCAGATGAATGGGCAGCTCTTAAAAGCCGTCAAACTTAAAGATGAATTTCTTGCCAGTATGAGTCACGAGCTGCGCACGCCTCTAAATGCCATTTTGAATATGTCTGAGTCTCTTACCGAGCAGCTTTTTGGTTCGCTAAATGAGAAACAGTTGAGCTACCTAGATACGATTTACAAAAGTGGTTCGCATTTGCTTGAACTGATTAATGACATTTTAGATCTTTCAAAGATTGAAGCAGGGCGATTCGAGCTAGAGTTTAGTCAGAGCAATATCGCCGAACTCTGTCAGTCAAGCTTATTACTGGTCAAAGAGCAAGCTCTAAGGCAGCAGCTTTCGCTCGAGCTAAGCCTGCCCCCTGACTTGCCCCAAGCCCTGCTCGATACCCGTCGGGTCAAGCAAATCCTGGTCAATTTACTCAGCAACGCGGTCAAGTTTACCCCGCAAAACGGCAAGGTCGGGCTCGAGGTAAGGTTAAATCAAGAACAGACTCAGCTCAGCTTTTGCGTCTGGGACACGGGCATAGGGATTGCTGAAGAGAAGCATAAGCAGATTTTTGAGTCCTTTACTCAGATTGATGGTAGCTTATCTCGCCAATACAACGGCACAGGTCTGGGTTTAGCGCTGGTCGAGCGTTTAACAAAATTACATGGTGGCTGTGTCAGTTTAACAAGCAAACCCAATCAAGGCAGCCGTTTTACCGTGAACCTACCTTTTCAAGCCCCCCCTAAGGCCGTAGCAAAACCCGTGGCAGAACCTGCCAGGCTCGAGCTAGATTCCCCCCTCAAACCTAAAGGAACGCCTTGGGTCACGTCTAGAAAAACCGACAAAGAAAAAGTACTGCTTATTGATGATACTACCTGGGCCATAAAAGCCTTAAGCGACTATCTAAAGGCGATGGGTTATGAAATGTTTGTTGAGAATAATGCTCAAGCCGGTCTGCTTACTGCCCGACAAGAACAGCCTGATCTCATTCTTATGGATGTACAAATGCCCGATTTAAACGGGATAGAAGCCACCAAAATTTTACGCAAAGACGCCAGGTTTGTTAAAACGCCTATTATTGCGCTGACTGCGCTGGCCATGCCCGGTGATAAAGAGAGCTGTCTGAGGGCTGGCATGAATGATTACTTGAGCAAACCTGTCCAGTTAAAAGAAATGGCCAAGCTGATTGCCCAGCATTTGGCAGCAGCTAAACATAGCCAGACTAAAGCCTAAGGAGGAAACTGATGCCCCTAAACAGCACTGTACTGATAATTGATGATGAACCCGTTAACCATGAAATTTACACTTCTATTCTCGCTGACCTGTGTCAAACGCTCGAGTTTGCTCAAACAGGTTCCGAAGGGCTAGAAAAAGCCGCAAACCTCGAGCCTGACCTGATCATTCTTGATGTCATGATGCCCCAAAAAGATGGGTTTGAAATTTGTCAGGAACTCCGCACGCAAAATTCAAAGCTTGTCAGTGTGCCCATTTTGCTTATTACGGCCTTAAATGACAAGCCCTCACGCCTAAAAGGTTTTTCGGTGGGCGCTGACGATTTTATCAGTAAACCCTTAGATCGGCTCGAGCTGCGCACAAGGGTTCGCGGACTGCTTCGCCTAAACCGTTACCGAAACCTGCTCAATGAGCAAGAGCGCTTTGCCTGGATCGCAGAGCAAACGCAAGATGGGCTTATTGTGCTAGATGAGCAGGATAATATTTTGTTCCTTAATGGCAAAGCAAGGGGCTTTCTGGGCCTAAACCCAGACGAGCTAAGCCCCAGTGACATTAGTTTTAGAGAATTAGCCGAGCGGCATTATCAGCTTCATCCTGCTGAAGCCTGGGAACAGTGGCCCCAGCAAAGTGACTTAAAAACCCAGCAAAGTCACTACTTACTTCAACCCGAAACCGAGCAATCCGAGGCCGTCTGGCTCGAGGTTGAAATCTTTTTACAAAAAAACGCTCAAGGTCAGGAGCGGCTATTGCATCTCAAAAATGTTAGCCGTGAAATGGCGCGCAGTCGCAACCAGTTCTTTTTTCAAACCAGTGTCTCGCATAAGTTAAGAACGCCCCTAAACAGCCTACTTGGCTCTTTGCAAATTCTTGACTTTTACATTGAAAAAGAAAAAGCTAAAGACTTGCTAAAAACCTGCCTTACGCAAGCTTATGACCTGGCTGAATATATTGACAAAATTACCCAATTTATCAATTCAAAAAGCCTAGTGGGAGAGCAACCTCAAACCCGCGTAGAAGATCTGCTCGAGCTATTTCTCGAAAATGCCCATAGCCAAGCTGTAGAAGAGATTCAAATTGACTGTAGCGATGACTTAAAGCCCCTTAATATTCGCATAAGTCCTTTGGCGCTCGAGTACATTTTGCTTGAACTTATTGTTAATGCGCAAAAATTTCACCCGAATAAAACCCCTAAGCTCGAGCTAAAAATTGAGCAAAGCTCTGAAAACGTTCTTAGCATTTCTTTATTAGATGATGGCTTAAGCCTCTCTGCCGAAGAAGCGCAGCTTGCCTGGCAACCTTATTTTCAGGCTGACAAGCATTTTTCAGGTCAGGTAGAAGGTCTGGGTCTGGGTCTTACTATGGTTGCCTCGGTTATTTTACAAATTGGCGGCACTCACTTTATGCACGCGCGCAGAGATAAACCTGGCATGATTGTCGGTCTAAACCTTCCTCTTGTTTCAAGTATGCATCAAGAAAGTCCCCAAGCTGAACTGAGCCTAAGCTCGACTAACCCTCAAATTTCTGGCGACTAGCAGCAAGCTTACAACCCCTATAAGACCGCTTAGTTTGTCAAAAGTACCACTCATCAGTTTCTACTAGTTTTTTGGCGACTTTCTGGCTAGCCTAGAGCAGGTGTCACAGAAAGGAGTCAGATGAGTTTATCTCGCCGTGACTTTTTAGGATTGGCTAGCCTGGGTTTGGTCGGCTTAAGTTTGGCTCAAGTAAGCAAGGCTCAAACTTACGATGCCGATTTACACCTGCTTAACCGAATCAGCTATGGGGCAAGACCCGAGGAGCTCGAGCGTTTAAAAGCGATAGGCCATGAGGCTTATCTTGATGAGCAGTTACAGCTTGACAGCTTAGATGATAGCGAGGCTGAGCGTAGATTAAGCCTGCACCCTTTGCTAGAGATGGACCGAAAAACGATCTACTCTTTACGCAATCCTCAAGACAGAGCTTATCGGGCAAGCATTGAAGGGTTTTTAATCAGGGCCGTTTATAGCAAGAAACAACTACTAGAAAGAACGCTCGAGTTTTGGACCGATCATTTCAACATTCCTCTGGCCTTTGATAACAATGTCGAACTGGTTTTATTTCACCGCAGCTTACGCAAACATGCCCTGGGCAAATTTCGCGATCTGCTTATGGCAACTGCCAAAAGCCACGCCATGCTGGTTTACCTTGACAATGCCTTTAGCAACAAAGATCACCCCAATGAAAACTATGCCAGAGAACTTTTAGAACTGCACAGCCTTGGCGTTGATGGTGGCTACACAGAACAAGATGTCAAAGAAATAGCTCGAGCATTTACCGGTTGGACCATTCATGACCGCAGTAAAGACGGGTTTTATTTCCGTGCCGATGACCATGACACAGGTGAAAAAACGGTTTTAGGTCATACCTTGAGCGCCGACCGCGGTATTGAAGATGGCCTGCAAGTTCTAAGTATTCTGGCAAATCACCCCAGCACCGCAAGGTTTATTTGCACCAAGCTGTGCCAAAAATTTGTTGCTGATAGACCGCCTGAACCGCTTATAGAGCAACTCGTTACCGTTTGGCAAGCAAACCAGGGTGAAATAGCTGCCGTATTAAAGGCACTTTTTTTAGCAGATGACTTTCAGACCGCTGCTGGGCAAAAACTGCGTAGACCCCTAGACTTTTTTGTTGCCGCCAGAAGGGCAACTGGCACCGAGCTGTTAGACTGGTGGCAACTCCAAGAAAGCCTCGAGCAACTCGGTCAACCCCCTTATGCCTGGGAACCCCCCAATGGTTACCCCGATGTCGCAGGTGCCTGGGTAAGTACAGGCGGTTTACTGGCGCGCTGGAACCTGGCAGGCAAGCTCACCCATGACGCCTACAGTGAACCCTCCGAGGGTAAAGCGCTGAGTGTAAACCTGCATGAGCGTACGCCTGAGGCAGCCACCGTAGGCGAATGGGTTGGGCAGGTCAGTGAGCAGGTCTTTGGCGCAAACTTGGGCGAAGAGGTCTTATCTCCCTTTATTGACTTTGCTTCAGATGGTGCAGGGCCAAACGAACCTGCAAGCCTGGCGCTACGAGGTAGAAAACTCGCCAGTCTTTATAGCCTCATGCTTTCGTCTCCCCTATTTCAGTGGCGCTAAGGCATAGATCGTGAAACCCTTTAAGGAGAACCCATGCAGTTAAACCGCAGAAGCTTTTTAAAATCGGCTGGGGCACTTGGCATTGTCGGAGCCAGCAAAAGTCTTTTCCCAGGCTGGATGCCAAATCTGGCTTTTGCCAGTGAATTAAACAAAGCCCCTGGTGATGTTTTAGTAAATATCTTTTTACGAGGCGGCATGGACGGTCTGAGTGCCGTGGTGCCTTATTTTGAAGCTGGGCTTTACTATGACAAACGCCCAAATATTGCCGTAACAGAACAGCAGCTTACCGATTTAGATGGCCATTTTGGTTTGCACCCTGCCATGCAAGCTCTAAAAGAACTCTATGATGAGGGAAGTTTTGCCATCATTCATGCTACCGGTTCCCCTGATGATAGTCGCTCCCATTTTGACGCGATGCAGTACATGGAGTACGGTACACCCGGTGAGAAAAGCATTGGGACAGGCTGGCTCGGTCGGCACTTAAAAACGGCTGCCTGGCAAAATAGTTCGCCTTTTAGAGCCGTGGGTATGGGCGCAATGGTAGCGCAGTCTCTTAGAGGGCCCGTAACGCCCCTGGCCTTAAAATCAATTGCCGATTTTCACTTTAAAGGCCGGGAAAGCGAGCTAGCCCATTTGCAAAGGTCACTTGCAGGTCTTTACCATACTGATGCGCCCCTTGACCCCCTAGGCGAGCAAGCCAAGCTGGTTTTTGAAACCGTTGAACTTTTACAAGATTTAAGTGCTAATAGCTATGAACCCTCTGGCGGAGCAAGCTATCCAGAAACAGATTTTGGTATGGGCTTAAAACAAATTGCCCAGCTTATAAAAGCTGATGTCGGGCTCGAGCTTGCCAGTGTTGATTTGGGCGGCTGGGATACTCACGAGGGTCAGGGAACCTTAGACGGTGAATTTAATACCCTGCTCAGCGAATTATCCCAGGGGCTTTACGCTTTTTACACCGATCTCAGTGACTATATGCAAAACATAAGCGTCGTTACTATGAGCGAATTTGGGCGCAGAGTTGAAGAAAATGGCAGTAACGGAACCGATCATGGTCATGGCAATGTCATGTTTGTTATGGGCGGAGGCGTAAAAGGTGGGCAGGTCTTTTGTGATTGGCCTGGCTTAGGTCAAGACGCCCTTGATGACGGCGACTTAGCGATAACTACCGACTACCGTGACGTCTTGGCAGAAATTGTGCAGGGGCGTTTGCTTAACCCTGCTATTGCCGACATCTTTCCAAAACATAACGTAAAACCTCTTGGGCTTATTAAACCTCGAGCCTTTCTTTAATAAAGGAGAATTGTGACCCTAAAATCTTTTCCCTTAAGCCTGTTACTTAGCTTTGTGCTTAGCTTTTTAAGTCTTGCACTGGCCTTTAACGAAAGTTTTTTAAGCAGCAGTGAATTTTTTGCGCTCGAGTCGGGTGCTCAAGAAGCCATATTACGTGTGGTCTATGATGAGGCACTTACAGAATTTTTAGACCAATACCCAAACTGGTCAGCAAATGCTTATGCCGATAACGAAACCCAGTGGCATGTTGACTTTTATGACGGAGAAGATTGGGTAGGCAATGCCCATATTGATTTTTCAACCGACCAGCTTTTTGAGGTTTATCTGGTAAAAGATTTAAGCCCAGAAGCCTACGCCCTTGGCAAAGAAAAACTAGAACAACTTATTTCTAGCGACGCCGAGATTTTGGCCATTATAGGAGATCTCAAAAGCTGGAACTACGATATTAGCTATAACAAATGGGAGTCACGCTGGCAAGCCTGGTTTGACCGCAATATTGAAACGGTCGCCATCAATTTTGACGAATACGACGAAAGGTTTTATGTCGGCGAAATTTATGACCCCTATGCTTTTACCGCAGAAGAACAAGAAGAGCTCGAGCGTAACAAAGCTATTGAACTTGCGTATAGCGCCGAAGGCATCGATGAAGCGTTAAACGGCGTTGAGAACTGGCATACCTACGCCGAACCCTTAGGCGAAAACCTCTGGGGCGTTGAATTTGGCGGCGAAGAGCGCTACTTTTACGCCGTTGTCAATATAGACAGTGAGGAAATCACAGAAACAAGTACCCGATAGGCTAGAAAAGTTCCCTTAGCGATTTAAACTAATCGTTACAGACGTAGGCAAAGAGCTAAATTCACCATTGTTAGCAATATAGCTAAAGCTATCTGCTGAGACAATAGTCTCGTCAGGGGTGTAGCTAAAACTGCCGTCTGGGTTTAACTGCAAACTACCAAATTGGGGTTTTACCTTTAACTGAGCCACATAATCTACGCTTAGGCCATCATTGGCAAGTACGCCCTCTTTTAGACTTACAACAAGGGTTTCACCTGCGGTTCCCGTATAGGCATCTGGCTGAGTCGCTGGGGGCTCTAGGAGGTTTAGAACTACCGTGGCGGTCACAGAGTCAAGCTGACCATCTGTAGCAACGTAGTTAAAGTAGTCAACGCTCGAGCCTGTACCACTATTGCTATAAACAAAAGAACCATCTGGCGAGAGTTCTAGTGTACCCGAGCGAACATCTTCAACAAGTTTGACGCTTAATTTATCGCCGTTTACATCGCTATCATTGGCAAGAACCCCTTTAAGCGCGGTTACTCTTAGGCTCGAGCTCCGACTCAGGCGGTATTCGTCATTATTAACAAACGGAGCAACATTTTGACTTGGTGAGGTTACCGTAACCTTTAAAACTTTACTCTCCCAGTTACGCTCACCCTGAACAGCCACCAGCTGATAACTCGTATCGGTTAAAGGTTTTAGTGTCAAACTTGCCTCACATGCGTAAGCAGTACTGGTTTTTTCTACCGCCGTAATCGCGTTTAAGCTACAAACCAAAGTCTGCCCAGTTTTGCTGGTAGCGCTTGCTTTCCAACTTAGGTTAAGCTCTTGACCCGCTTCAAGAGTCGTCGGGCTTAATTCAAAAGCTAATATTCCTTCAGGTTCATTGATTGTTTCAGGGTCTGGCTTTACTTTGGAACAAGCTGCCAATAAAACCAACCCAACTATGACCAGACTCAAGGCTCGAGCCCACTTAGAGACACTCACGAAACGCCCATCCTTCCAACTTTGCAAGTATAAGATAACGTAATACAAAGAGGGATACTATCGCTATCTTACGATATCACTTGTAAGCATATGGGGGCCCACACAGCATTTATGAGAAACGCATAGTTTTTATCAGAATTTAGATTAAACAGCTTTTAACCTTGAAACATTTGGCAGGAGAGTCAAAAACTCTCCTGCCATTTCCTGAGCTATTTTCCTAAACTATTTTGTCGTGATTACCAAAGTAGCTGCACCTTTAGGGTCTTCATCATAAGACTCTGCAACTCTCAGACCTCCACGGTAATTATCTAAAACAATGGCAATGGCATTGCCACTTTTCCAGTCTGATTTGGCAAGAGCTGTTTCTACCAATTTGGTAACGTCAATCCTTTGGTTTTCGCCCCGCTCACTTAATTTTGGCCATGATTTAGGTTCCCAGGCCAGCATAAATTTCCAGGCTCTCGAGCTTAGCCCTCGTTTTGCCGTACTAAAAGGCGCTGCATTGGCTTCATCTATCAGATAGATGGCAACTCGGGGCGAACCATTTGATTTATCGCTTTCATCAGCCTGGAATTGTAAATAGGCTGATTTAATCTCTGTCCCTGGCGCTAGAGCAATATCGGTAAAACGCAACCCAACTAGCTTATCGCCTGCACCATCACTGCCGATATCCAAGTCTGGACTCGTAGGGGTCATTTCCCCTGGCGAGCGGCTGAGCAAGTCAAATTCTTCGGTATCGTCACCACTTGTCCGAATAGGAATGGTCAATACTTTGGGTGTAGGCACAGGTTCCGGTTGCGCTTTAATCGACAAACTTACTTTGGTACTCTCTGAACTTTGACCTGCTTTAATCGCAATATAGCTAAAGCTATCTGTTGTGCTTGCCGTTCCATCATGCGTATAGCTAAAACTACCATCTTCATTGAGGCTAAGGCTGCCGTGGGCAGGTTTTTCATCTAACTTCACGCTGACATCCGAACTTAAACCATCATTGGCTAAAACCCCATTTGCCTTATCAATAGTGAGGGTTGTACTAGCTAAAAGCTCATAGCTATCTGGTTTTGTCTCGAGCCTTGGCAGCGCTGCATTTATGGTCAAGAGAACCGTTACGGTCGTAGAGTCTGCTTTGCCATCACTGGCAATATAAGTAAAATAGTCAAGTAAGTGAGTGCTTGCGTCATGCTGATAGCTAAAGCTCCCATCTTGCGCTAGGTTTAGCTCCCCATAACGCACATTTTCAACCAATTTGACTGTCATGACATCATTATTAGCGTCAATGTCATTGGCTAAAACGCCCTTATCGGCACTGACTGTAAGCTTGCCACCTTGTGGCAACTGGTATTCATCGCCTGAAACAAAGGGAGCCTGATTTTGCTCACTCGCAAGTACGGTAATGCTTAGGGTCTCGCTCAAGTAGCGCTCGAGCCCTTGCTGAGCAAGCAACTGAAAACTAGTGTCAACGAGCGGGGCCACCTCTAAACTCGATTCACACTCAACAGCTTCGTTTGTTTCAGAGGTGCTGGATTTACTAAGTAGCGAGCAAACCAGCGGTGGTTCAGCCGTAATGGGTTTTGCTGTCCAACTGAGCTTTACCACGTCTCCCGAATTTATGTTTGTATTGTTTGCATTAAAAAGCGTAATGATATCACTGGCCTGAGTAACATTGTTTGGAACTGAAGCGTTAGGGCCACAAGCAATCAAAATAAGACTCAATAAAACAGCCAGAAGCGGTAGTCGCCTATACTTGTTTTGCGTTATTTCTTTTACCATCATCGTAAAACGCTTCCTTCCAAACTTTAATCTCGAATAAAGCTAACACAGATACTTAGATACGGGCAGTGACCAAATCATCTAGCCTTCTAGTATTGTTATACTCAAAAATCCAGGTTTTGGATGCATTTACCTACGCTATTTTACAATATGAGCTAAACTGATTTATGCGACTTTGTGTTCTAGGCAAGGTTTTTCTTGAAAATAGCGGCTTTTCAAGACCCAAGCCTCTCTTACTCCTTAGCTATGTAAGCTTAGAAGGCCCTCAGCAACGTCGCAACTTAGCCGATCTGTTTTGGCTAGATGACGTGGGCAACGAGCAAACAAGCTTACAAAAAAAACTTGCCAAGCTTTCGGTGGTACTGGCGCAATTTAAAAAAGAAGGTGCTGAGGTCTTCCCGGACAAGGCAGGTCTTGACCCCATACCAAGCTTGGTTAGCTGTGACGCGCTCGAGTTTTTAGAAGCAGTAAATCAGCATGATTTTGAAAAGGCAGCTGAGCTTTATCAGGGAAGCTTTTTACAAGATTTGAGTCAGCAATTCGGCAAGCTAGATGTTAGCCCTGAAATTCAGGACTGGGTTTTAGGTAAACAGGAATATTTTGC
>JAHEBB010000456.1 GCA_024642575.1 Trueperaceae bacterium
TTGTAAAAAATTGCACAACGCGCAGTTTTTGTTTAAGAGGAAGTCGCTTAAGTAAGTAACGAACTATAGCATAGCGTTTTAGAACCAAAAGAAATCCAAGTATTTTTTCCTTTTGGCTAAGTCTTAACTTAAGCCTATAGGCAAGACCTTCTATAAGCTCAGCTTCAGTTAGTACAGGCTCGAGCTTATTAAATCGACAAGACAAGTAAGATTCTAGATAGAAATTATTGGGCTTAGGCTGATTGCACCATTGGACAAGCTCTGGCTCAGTCGACACATAATGCGCAAAATCTTCGACTGCCTTAGAAACACTTTGTATTTCACGTAGTGAGTCATAGGTTTTTGTCAAAGGACGATTGAGGGTTCTTTCAGGAAACGCTCCCAGGTTCGGGGCAAGAATGGGTCTACCCGAGCGTAATGCCGCACTTAGCGTATAGCTATAGGTCTCTGCCCATAACGCCGGAAACCAAATAAAATCAGGGTTTTCTTGCTCAATGAGTTTTTCAGCATCTCTAGCATTATAAGCGCCCAAAACCCTGACCGATTTATGCAGCTGACGATAAGCATAGCCCAAAAGACCAAATTCAAATTTCCCTGTTTTGCTCAAATCTTTTGCCACTGCCTCGAGCACATCGGCACCTTTTTCGGCGTTGAGCGCACCTACTACTAGCACCTTAGTTACCTTATTACCTTTAGCCTTTTTCACATCTGGATAAGGAAAAGAGTGAATGCTGTCAAGATGCGGAGCAAAGCAATAAGGTAAATCTGGGTAATAACCTTTATAGATCTCTTTAGAGATTGCAGATGGATAAAGTACCCGCTTGGCATCTTGCAAAAAAGTATAGATTTTTACTTGCCAAGGTTTTACTTCATCTAAAGATAACGGGGAGCTAACTTTACCTGAGATATCAGTTAAGGTTGGATTGGCATTAATAAAATGATAATCATGTAGGGTAACATCGTATTCAAGACCCGCCTCACGAATAAAGGTAAAAACTTCTTGAGGAAGACCAGCAACATGATGAACATGGAGGCGACTAATGCCAATATATTTCAAAATCTCCCAGAAAAAAACTTTGTCCTTTTCTGTATCAATATCAATATAGTTTGAGGGAGCTATGGCCCACTCGAGCCTAACTATGTCCCCATCCATGGCTCGAAGTACCCAATGCAATGACTGAGGTTCAAAATGTTCAGCTAGCTCTCTTATATGTTGTAAGGTACCGCCACCAAAATGATGACAAATATGTAAAATAGCCGAGCGACTTGATTGCTTTGAGAGTTTAAACAGAGCTTTTAATCTATATTCCCTTACAGGATCTAGCGAAATAAATTCATGGATTTTTCTATCATAGCCTGAGTGAATCTCATTGAGTTTTCTTAAAGCAATCTGTACCAGAGACTGTTTTTCAGACCCAAAACTTACGCCCCCCGTATGTGAAACATAAACATCACAGGCTAATAAATTGACAAAACCTTTAGCAGAAGCGCGTAAACAAAAATCGTTTTCTTCCCCATAACCTCGACCAAAATCTTTGTCGTTAAACGTACCTACTTGATTCAAAGCTTCTCTTGAAATATACATACAAAAACCTACACCTGTAGGAATTTTAAGAGCTACACCGCGATTGACTTGATAACAAAGTTGATCGAGCTCTTTAGGCTCGAGCCCAATTGTAGTATTCTCCTCAGAACAAAACTCAGGAAAACTTGCAATGGTAGCATTATTTGAAAAGGGTGTAATCGTTGCGACTTTATCCTGCCGATTGGCATGTGCTACTAGGCGATCAAGCCAGCCGTCGTATACAACCGTATCGCTATTAAGCAGCACAACATCTTGATTTGTAAGCTCAAATCCTTTGTTTACCGTTTTAATAAAACCAAGATTTTCTTCATTGTGATAAATATGTATACGCATCTCCCCTGCAAATGACCTTAAGTAGGGGATAATAGCTTCATCCGTACTGGCATCATTAATGATATGTAAGTGCCAGTTCAGTTTGTTAGTAGCACTTAGTAGGCTATCAATACATTTTTTCAGGTCGTCAAAACCATTAAAAACAGGAAGAATGATGTCCATTATTAATGCAGATAAGTGTAACGCTTACCTCTCATCCTTTCCGATCTAAACCCTTGATTATTTATGATGATCGCCTCTCCCAAGTTAATTATTTTAGTAGAGGAAGAACATTATTTGTTTCTTGACCAAATCGCTCTTCCGTTTCTCTAGCAGATCTTTTGGAATTTGCAGTTAAAGGTTTCTGATTTCGTTGATACTTCCTCCAACGCCAATCAATAGCGCTCAATAGTCCAGCTACTATCCCACATAATAATAGAATGCCCAGAAATGGGGGCATTAAGGTGGTTTTTAACAAAATAAGTGCTGTTGCTGAAGAAATCGCCATAGCTAAATAGTAAGTTATGCTCACCATAGGCTGAGCCCAGCCCATTCTTACAAGGCGCTGATAATAATGTTTGTTATGAGCTTGCCATATATTCTCACCATTTATTAGCCGCTTGAACAATGTCACAGTTGCATCAGCTATAAAAGGTAAAAAGACAATCACAGGGAACCAAAAGGGCCACATGTGTTCCCGCCAACCATAAAAAGCAAACGCAGCTGCAATAAAACCAATTGAGGTCGAACCTACATCTCCTAAAAATAGTTTGGCTGGATGAAGATTCCAACGCAAAAATGCTAGGGTTGCAGCAACAACAATAAATGCGGCTTTAAGCATTACCAGATCACTTGCAGCTAAATAGGCGGCTAGAGCAAACGTACTAAAACCAAAAACAGCCATCCCGCCAGCAAGGCCATCTAGGCCATCCATAAAATTATAAAGATTTACCATCCAGACAACACTCACGAGAAGGAGTACTGCAATTAAAGTCTGACTAAACCCAAATTCAACATAAACAAAAACAAAAGCCATTAAAAATTGTACTGTCAAGCGCAGCAAAACAGGCAACTGATAAAGATCATCTAAAAAAGATATAAAAGCAATGCTTAAGCCAAGAAGTAGCAATAACCACCAAGAATCGACTCCTAAAAGTAGCCAACCCGCGGTAATTCCTAAAATGATACCTATACCTCCAAAACGGGGTATTGCACCTTTATGCATAGAACGTTCATCTTCGAGAGCAACTACTCTTTTACGCCAGGGTGTCTTGAGTAAGAGCTGTAAACTCATGAAAGATGTGACAAATGAGAGAAAAAAAGGTATCATATCAGGTTATACTTCATCTTAAGATTAATTTGAGCTTCAACTTGAGAACCTCTAATAAAGAATATCGCAATTGAAGACCACCTGAATGTTGATAACCTCATATCTAACTCCCTAATCCAAGTGCAAGCTTAACGTGTGATATACGTACAAGTAAGTTAATTTGTCACAGACATTTAGGGAAGTAAGGCTTTTAGCAATAATTTTTCAATTTCTTGCAGATTTGCTAATCATTTAACATACTCTTAAATTATATTTACTAAACTGATTAAGGTAGAAGAAATTTGATCTGATAGCTTAGTCTCCAAACAATTATTGTAAAATTCAAATACAAATCAATAACTGTTTGGAGATACCGTTTATGGTTAATCTTTTAATGTCCTGGCTATAATTAAACCAATTGCTTGTCTGGCTTAATCGTAAGGTAACTCTTAAAAACATAAGCGTTTCCTCTAAGCAAGTCATGCATTAGGTTATTCAAGAACAGGCTGAATTTATAGGTATCACAAAACACCCTTACCTATGATAGGCCTTTGAGAATTAAGAAAAATACTTATGTCCCTTAAGGTAAGAAATCAACTGTTCAGCACTTTCCTCAATAGATTTAGTAGCCGTCTTTAAAACAATTTCTGGCTTATTAGGGGCTTCATAGGGAGCACTAATACCTGTGAAGTTAGGGATTTCTCCTGCCCTTGCTTTTTTATAAAGGCCTTTAGGATCACGCTCTTCACAAACTTCAATAGGCGTGTCAACATAGACTTCTATAAATTCTCCAGATTCAACAATCTTGCGAACCATGTCACGATCTTGGCGATAAGGGCTGATAAAAGCCGTCAGAACAATAACACCCGAGTCAACAAAAAGCTTAGCTACTTCACCAATGCGGCGAATGTTTTCAACCCTATCTTCAGGGCTAAAGCCTAAGTTTTTATTGAGGCCGTGCCTTATGTTATCGCCATCGAGCAAATAGGTGTGTGCACCTAATGCTTGCAGCTTAAGCTCGAGCGCATTGGCAATAGTTGACTTACCTGACCCACTCAGCCCGGTAAACCACAAAATCGTAGGCTTTTGCCCTTTAAGCTGGGCGCGACTTT
>JAHEBB010000457.1 GCA_024642575.1 Trueperaceae bacterium
TCAAGTATTCGTTTAGCAGAAGCGGAGTTTCTCTTTACTCAGGCCTGGAATTCCACCGCAATTTTGCGAGAGCGGATGCAAGATTTGCGGAACTTTTTTGATTTTATTTTGATTGATTGTGCGCCCACCTTGTCGCTTTTAACGATTAATGCGATGGCGGCAGCAGATCGCCTACTCATCCCTGTGAAAACGGAACGCATGAGCGTGAGGGGCATCGAGTTATTGCTACCAAGTATTGACAAGGTAACGCGTCAGGCTAATCCCCTACTTCAGATTATTGGGGTGGTGCCGACCATTCATAACCCGACCTATACCACTGAGCAGAAGTATTTGCGCGAGCTTAAAGAGGCCCTAGAACCTGAAATCAAAGTCTTTAGACCTATTAATCGTTCGACTGATTTTGATAAGGCAGTGGATGAGCAAATATCAGCGGTGGAGCGTAGCCCTCACCTTGAAGGTGTCCAGGCTTATCAAGCATTAGCAGAGTATATTATTCACTATCATGGCTGAAAAAACATCCCTCAAAGATCGCTTACAAAAAAACAAATCGAGTCTGTTTGGTGTCTCGGGTGATTTGCCACGCATCTTTGAAGTGAGCATTGAGGCGTTGCGCGCAAATCCCGCACAACCTCGTCAGAACTTTGATGAGATCGCGCTACAGGACTTAGCTAAGTCGATTGACCGACATGGCCTCTTACAACCGATTGCTGTCATGCCAGATGACACACCAAGTCGCTATATTATTGTGGCAGGCGAACGGCGGTTTCGCGCCCATCAGATTCTAAAACGTGAGGTAATTCCTGCCATCATTGTTTCAGGTAATTCGGATGAGCTTGCCCTCATAGAAAACTTGCAACGGGAAAACCTTGATCCGATTGAAGAGGCAGAAAGTCTTAAAAATATTAAGCAGAATTATGGCTACAGTGATGATGACTTAGCGGAAATTGTCGGCAAGTCCCGTGTTTCTGTTACCGAATCATTGAGCCTCAACGATTTGCCCGAAGAGGTTAAACAAGAAGCGCGAAGCCATCCCCGAGTCACACGGTCGCTGCTAATTGAGATTGGTCGGACGTCCGACAAAGCAGCGGTATGGCAAGCGTTTAAAGAGTATGGTCTTAATGTCCGTGATATTCGAAAGATTAAAGAACAAGAAAAGACGACTAAGCCCCATACGGGAGAACCTAAGGCAACGCCGTTAAACAGCTTAGTTGTGAGTCAGGCGCTAAGTCTAAACAAACGTCTAAAACAAGCACAGGAAAGTTCAGTTGTGTTTAATGAGGAAGAGCTCGGCAAACTTAAAGATGCCTACGGCACCTTTACCGCCCTTTTGGAAAACGCTGAGGGTCGCAGTGAATAGTCGGACGTCCGACATAGCGCCAAAGATAATTAAACTCAGGAATGTCGGACGTCCGACAGGGTTCGGTATTGACAAAAGCGCAAAGCGCGCTAGGCTAACCAATGCTCAAAGTACCCTGGTACTGCGAGCCGTCTGAAAAGACGAATCACCCAAACCGGACAGTCGAGAGACTGTCCTTTTCTTTTAACCCCTCGCCAAACGCCTAAAATTGTGCCATATGACCCAAAAAGGCAAGTTCCGACCCCATTCCATGGTTTTGCCTAAAACAAAGCTTAAAACGCAGTACAGCGGGTCAGAGCCCTAAGCAACTAGGCGAGTTGCACACAGAAATACCCCTAGACTCGGCAGACCACTTTAGTACCATAAAGAGAACCCGTCACAGTCAAGCTTGTCGCCGTGGCGCGGGGTTCTTTTATGCGGCAAGACGAGCCCCCGTAATCACTGGTGTCGCCTCATCTTAAGGCCTTAAGTGCGTCAGTCGTCAGCAGCGAGGAGTGGACACCAGTCGCTGCAAGAGATGACGAAGAGTGCCTAGCTTCTTATCCACTTCGAAGTTAGGCTTTCTGGGTGCGTGGGTTCGTGTTTTCGTATGACAGAAATGTATTTAGGGACGAGGCTTCAAATCAGCGGTCATCATACCGACGCCTTTTTTCTTGAGGAAGCCCGATCTTTTCACTGCCTTATTCTCGGTATGACGGGCAGTGGTAAATCCACCCTCTTGCTCCAGATGATGCTTGAAGATGTGCGTCAGGGCAAAGGCTTCGCCCTTATTGACCCTCACGGTGATCTCTCCGAAACCTTACTCAACCAAATTCCTCTACATCGGCTTGCAGACGTTATTCACTTTGATCCCAGTGACATCGAGCGCCCCATCGGTCTCAATATCCTTTGGGATGTACCTGAAGCTGCTCAAGCAAGGACTACCGCAGGCTTAGTAGCTGCTTTTAAAAGCATCTGGTCTGATTCCTGGGGACCTAGACTGGAATATATTCTCTCCAACAGTCTTGCTGCCCTTATTGAAACAGGCGATGCCACCCTCTTACACCTTGTTCGCTTGCTTCGAGATGATAAGTTTCGAACTCGAACCCTTAAACGGGTGCATGACCCCTTAATCCTAGGTTTCTTTACTGATGAATTTAACCGCTATCCTGAACGCCTTAAACAAGAGGCCATAGCTCCTGTCTTAAACAAAGTCGGACAGCTCCTGTTACATAAACCTGTTCGCAATGTTTTGGGGCAAATGCGTAGTCTGGTTTCCTTCGCTGAAGTCATGCAACGCCAGCAAGTCTTTATCGCCAACCTCGCCAAAGGCGAACTCGGTGCAGGACCCTCCCAGCTGCTGGGCTCATTTCTTAGTACTCAGTTTGAACTGGCAGCGCTCGAGCGCACCAATCTTCCTCCAGACAAACGACCTTCTTTTTCACTCTATGTGGATGAAGTGCAAAACCTAACCGCTCAAAGCCTAAGTCATATTCTGGCTGAAGGTCGCAAGTACGGTCTTTCCTTAACGGTTGCCACTCAAACCCTTGAAGCCTTAACCCCTGAGCTGAAAATCGCTCTCCTTGCCAATGTTGGCACGATCATTGCCTTTAAAGTCAGCAGCCAAGATGCTGAAGACTTAGAAAAAGCCTATGCAGGTCATACCAAAGCCCATCAGTTTGTTGACCTCCCTCGGTATGAGGCTTGGCTGAATCCCAAAAGCTTAAGCGGTCGAGCTTATCCTTACCGTCTTAAAACCCATGAACCTGAGTTTTATAAGGCAGCTGATCCTAACCGAGTCAAACAACACTCGAGGATGATCTTTGGTCGAACAAAAGAAGAAATTGAGGCGAAGATTGAGCGCTGGCTAAAATAAAAAAGCCTAGATTACCTAGGCTTTCGTAAAAGAACAAAATTTAGTTGGTACTGGTAAAGAGCTGAGGGGGCTTGTTTTCTGCTAGAGCTTGATAATTTTTTAACCTGTCTCTTGTTAGCTCGACTTCCTTGGTTAGATCCTTAATTACAATGCTGTAATAGGTAAACATTACTTCTTGTTTTTGAGATAAATGATTTGCTTCCTGGAATTGATCAGGATCAGTGTTTTTTATGATCTCCAGGTAGGCTATTTCATCTGATTTTTTTTCTGCCAGCAATAATTCAAGCTGCTCTTTTATAAAAATTAGACTCGAAAGGGTAGCTTTGGTTTTTCTAATCGCAAAATCAAGATCTTTATTACTAAATCAATCGTTTTACTCATGACAACCTCCCAGAATTGAAGCCCTCTTTTGAAAAAGGCTTCAGGCTGGGTTTGTGACGAATAACCTAAGATATTTAGACATATCTGATACGTTTGTCAACACATTCAAAAAAATGTTTTAAGGAGGGGATAAGTATGCTCAAGATTTACCTAATCGCTATCGGTCTTCTGGTCTTAACCTATTTACCTGGGGTTAGCATGACGTTTTTATTTGGAACTGCGTTTGCGTTAGGTCTTGCTGCTTGTTTTATCCCAGCCACCAGTTTTCTGCTTGAAGGCCGTGTGTTAAGGGTCTTAAAAGGTGTCGGTTGGGGGAAAGTCCTACAAACATTAAAGCGTTTAGTCTACGTGGCTTTAGGGATATTTGTTATCTATCTACTTAATGCTTTCACCCCTATCTTCGACAATGGCTTTGTTTCACTCGTAGTCATGTTTGTTGTTATGTTGGGATCAATGGCGGTGCTTGGGGGTGGGATCCTCTTGATCGCGGAATATTGGCCGTTTTTGATTCTTTTTGTAATCGCCACCTTCTTTATCCCGGTCATTATCATGTTTGCCCTTTTTATGCTTCCCATGACAGTCATCGCTAGCGTGCGAATGATTATGCTATTTAATGCTGAAACACCTTTGTCTTTGGTTGTAAAAGATCACGCTAAGCTGAGTGCTGATCAGTTTAAAGCTCGCTTGGAAGCGGCGGTAGAAACCGTGAAATACAAAAATCC
>JAHEBB010000080.1 GCA_024642575.1 Trueperaceae bacterium
CCCTTTAGGTAGCTACCTTACGGGACAGTTTTACCCTGACCGCTAGTATTTAGTGACCGACCCATAGCATTCGGGGTCGTTGAAAGGCTAACTGCGACGATGCTGTCGAAAAACTTAAAAGAGACCATTTACAACGCTGTAAATCTGGCACGTGAACGTGGACATGAATATGTTGCATTAGAGCATTTGCTTTATGCCCTTTTAGATGACCCAGAGGCTGGGCCAATCCTTAAAAAATATACTGAAACGGAAGCCCTAAGAACCGAGCTTCTGCTCATGCTTGACACTATCGAAGAAATTCCCGATGAGTTAGATGACATCTTTGAAGTAGAAACCACTGCCACCATTTCTTTTGAGCGCGTACTTCAGCGCGCTGAGTATCAGATGCAAGCGGCAGGGCGCTCAGAGGCGCATGGTGGTAATGCCCTAGCAGCCATTTTTGACGAACCCATGACGCAAGCCTGTTTGCTCTTAGAGCGTTATGGTATGAACAAATTAGATGTCACATCGACCCTTGCTAATGGTTTAGCCATTGATACCTCAAGAGCCAAAGGTCGCCCAGATGAAGCCTTTCCCAATGGGCCAGCAGGCGATGATGTAGATGTTGCGCAAAACCCCTTAGAGGCTTACTGTCAAAACCTGACCTCTGAAGCCAAAGCAGGCAAACTTGACCCTTTAATTGGGCGAGACGCCGAGCTCGAGCGTACCCTGCAAATCTTGTCACGTAGACAAAAGAATAACCCTCTTTTGGTCGGTGACCCTGGCGTGGGTAAAACCGCCATTGTTGAAGGCTTAGCTCAGAGAATCATCGAGGGCAATGTGCCTGAAACCCTAAAAAAAGGCGAAGTTTATGCGCTGGATATGGGGAGCTTACTCGCAGGAACCCGCTACCGTGGTGATTTTGAAGAGCGTTTAAAAGCGGTTTTAAAAGAACTTGAAGCGCAACCGGGTGCCATCTTATTCATTGATGAAATTCATACAGTAGTCGGCGCAGGTGCGGTTTCAGGTGGCGCGATGGACGCCAGCAATATGCTTAAGCCTTCGCTGGCAAAAGGCTTAAAAACCATCGGGGCAACGACCTATCAGGAATACAAAATCATTGAAAAAGACCGCGCGCTTTACCGCCGTTTTCAAAAGATAGATGTGCTCGAGCCTTCTCATGATGACGCTGTAAAAATCTTAAAAGGGCTCAAGTCTCGTTTTGAAGAGCATCATAAACTTAGCTATACCGAAGGAGCGCTCGAGTCTGCTGTTGAGCTGGCCTCGCGGCACTTGTCTGATCGTAGATTGCCTGATAGCGCCATTGATGTCATAGATGAAGCAGGGGCATCGCAAGCCATTTTGCCTAAAGATAAGCGTAAAAAACGCCTTGGCGTTCATGATATAGAGTCAACTATTGCCCGCATGGCGCGCATCCCACCCAAGGCTGTTTCCAGTGATGATAGAGGCAAGTTAGAGACGCTCGAGGCTGATTTAGCTCATACTGTTTTTGGTCAAGAAAAAGCCGTTGCTGAAGTGGCTAGCGCTATCAAACTGGCGCGTAGCGGTTTACGTGACCCGAACAAACCCATTGCCAACTTCCTCTTTGCCGGACCCACAGGTGTAGGTAAAACCGAGCTTTCCAAGCAACTTGCCGAGCACTTAGGCATATCGTTTATTCGCTTTGATATGAGCGAGTACATGGAAAAGCACACGGTTTCCAGACTGATTGGTGCGCCTCCGGGCTATGTGGGCTTTGATCAGGGGGGCTTACTCACGGACGCCATTTCGCAAAATCCTCATGCTGTTTTACTGCTCGATGAAATTGAAAAAGCCCATCCTGATTTGTTTAGCTTGCTTTTACAGGTTATGGATTATGGCAAACTCACCGACCACAACGGCAAGCAGGTTGACTTTCGCAGTGTCATCATCATTATGACAACCAATGCAGGCGCAGCCGAGGCCAGTCAAAGTGCCATCGGCTTTGCTGAGGGCTCACGGGTCCATGAAAGCGAAGCTGCCATTAAGCGCATGTTTACACCTGAGTTTAGAAACCGTTTAGACGCAATTGTTTCGTTTAATGCCCTTGCCAAAGAAACCATGATTCATATCGTCGAGAAATTCTTGCGAGAATTGAGCGCTCAACTTGTAGAGAAGAAAGTAAAGCTCGAGCTTTCAAACGAAGCCAAAGCTTACTTAGCAGATAAAGGCTACGACCCACTTTATGGCGCTCGCCCCTTAGCCAGAGTGATACAAGATGAGCTGAAAAAACCGCTTTCGGAAGCGCTTCTTTTTGGCAAACTAAAAAATGGCGGTAATGCGCTTGTCGAAGTTAAAGACAGCAAGTTGAGTCTTAACTACCCTGCTTAATCAGGCAAATAAAGACCTTGAGAGATAAGCGCTATGTGGCTGTCCACCGGGGTGGTGTTCTGAGTGTAGAGCATCACCGCTTACTGGCTTTATGGGCAGCAGACTGTGCTGAACATATACTCACGTTTTTTAAAACAAAGGATGAGCGGCCCTGGACAGCTGTCAAAGCCGCAAGAGCCTGGACAATAGGAGAAATTAGCGTGGGTGAAGCGCGCAAAGCAGCCGTGAATGCCCACGCCGCAGCAAGGGAAAGCTCTGAGCTCGCACAAGTCTATGTAGCTCGAGCCGCTGGTCACGCTGTGGCAACCGCGCACATGGCCGATCATGCCCCAGGTGCTGCTGTCTACGCTATTAAAGCGTTAAGAGCGGCAGAACATACTGAAGCTAGCATTCAGCAAGAACATAAATGGCAAAAAGACCATCTTCCCGAAGAGATAAAAGCTCTGGTACTTTCTACCTTTAAAGAAAAATTTGCTTACCTCAACTTGTAGTATCAAGCGGAATTGATGATTTATTATCATCCCCTATGATCTTTGATCGTACGTTCAAACAAGCTAAGTATGATCACGCTAACTTTTCAGGCTGGTATAAGCAGACGCTTTTTCCCCTTACAAATCGTTTAAACACAAAGCGATAGACTAGCCTTTATGTCGAAACGGGCCACCTTCTGGCTAGGCGTTAAAGATACCTCCCCTACGCTCTTATCTACGGTTTCCTTTGGTCTGGTAGCTGGCGTCAGCACCAAGGCTATGGGGCTGAATGCCCTTCAATCCATCACGCTTTCTACCCTGACATTCTCAGGCACAGCCCAACTTGCCAGTTTGCAGCTTTATGCCCAAAATGCAGGTTTAATCATCATCTGGTTAACGGTTTTATTGGTTAATTTTCGCTATCTGATGTATAGCGCACTTTTGGTTCCTTATTTCAAAACAACATCGCTAGGCTGGCGAAGTTTGACCGCTTATATGATGGTTGACCAAACCTTTGCCTTTGGTCTAAATCGTTTTCAAAAAGAACCCGATATGTCTTTTAAAGAATGGTACTGCTTAGGGCTTGCTGCACCCTTGTATCTTGTCTGGGGTCTTGCTTGTCTGGTGGGTATTGTCGTTGGCGCACAAATTCCTAAAGCCTGGTCATTAGAGTTCAGTACTCCTTTAGCCTTTTTGGCACTCTTAGCCATTACTCTAAAAACACGTTCGGGTGTTTTGGCTGCTTGTGTGGGGGGCGTTGCCGCCATTTTTTTTACTCGTTTACCCAATGGTCTAGGTTTACTCGTCGCCGTTGTCTTGGGCATGCTGGCGGGTCGCTTAAGTGAATCCTTTTTTAAGGTTAAATCCTGATGGCTCCTGTTTGGGTTTATATTGTTTCGCTGATTGTTTTGGCCTTTTTGATACGTGCCTCATTTTTGGTCTTTGCCAACCGATTTAGCCTTCCTACATCGCTTGATCGGTTTTTGCGCTATGTACCTGCGGCAGTACTGGCAGCCCTGGTTACCCCTGGTCTGTTCAAATACTCAGGCAAACTAGATTACAGTCTGAGCAACCCCCAAATTTATGCTGGCCTTATTGCCATTTTGATTGCATGGAAAACCCGCAACGTGCTGGTTACGCTCGTTGCGGGTATGCTGGCCTTATGGCTGATTAAGTGGCTTATGTTCAGATTTTAATTCTTCAGAAATCTTTCTTTTAGCCAGTTGGTAACTAGCTCGAGCACCTCGGGTTCAATCGTTGTTTCAATCTCTGAATACTCAGTCACAGAACCCGTTGTAGCAGGCTGCATTAGGTGATTTAAACCTTCAAAGGTTTGAACGGTTACATCCTCATTCTTTGCTTCTTTTAGGTATTCCTTTAAAGGCTCAACGCTTTGCTCAGCATTGACCTGTATATCCTTAGAGCCATAAAAAGCCAGTAGCGGCACCTTAATTTGGCTGAGCGACTTTTGCGGATCAAAGAGAACAAGACTGCGGAAGTAAGGCGTCACGACTCCACTTACTTGCGCCTCTATAATTTGTGCCTGAGCTTCTTCGCTGGGTCTCTCAGCTTCAGGCGCTGAAGCAAAACTATCTTTCATTCTGGCTTCGGCTAGCGCTTTTGCTTCATCATAAGCTTCGCGGTTTAACGCGTCACCCAGCAGCTGCAAATACTCGAGCTGTTTGGTAATTTCGTCTTCAGGTGCGCCTGCTTGCTCCATGATGAGTTTAGTTTGCAGCTCTAGCACCTCTAAGCCGCTAACACTCGGCCCTGCCATCATGATGACAAAGGCAACGTCTTCACTTTGACTTGCAACAAGTGGGGCAATATAGCCACCTTCACTGTGTCCAAAAAGACCTATGCGCTCTGGGTCAATGTCGGCTCGAGCCTTTAAAAAGTCAATTTCAGATAGCACATCCTTTGCCAAGTCATCATAGCTAACATCATCTAGCTTTCCCCCTGTCCCTCCAATACCTCGGTCATCGGTACGTAAAACGGCAAAACCTGCTCTGGTTATCGCATCCGCTAGAACCAAAAAGGGTCGATGCCCCATAAGCTCCTCATTGCGATTTTGCGGACCACTACCCGTAATCATAATGACCGCAGGAAAAGGGCCTTTGCCTTCGGGTAAAGTAAGCGTCCCAGCGATGCTTATATCGCCACTTTTAAAACTTAGCTCTTCTGCCAAGTAGGGATAGGGTTCTACGGGGTCTTGCGGTTTCACACTGCTTATAGCTTCCTCGCTACGCTCCACACTAAAGTCAAAATCTGTACCATTCTGACTAAATGTTCCAGAAATAAGATCAGCCTCGAGCGTTCCTTTAAGCGTAGGGTTACCGGGAATCCCCTGAATGATTAAGGTAATACTATCTTCGCTCAGGCTATCAATTTTTAAGGCACCCTCAAAACTTTGCGCTGGAATAAGTATGTTGCCTTCCATGATGCCGTTTTTATCTTCAAAAATAAGACCGATTTTGAGATCAAGTTTGCCTTCGCCAATCACGCCCTGCCAGTTGCCTAAATAGGTGTTAATGGTTGCAGGGCCTTTTGAGGTTTCAACGTTTAAAGGCTCTAAGCTAAAGTCAAAGCTTTGACTTGATTGGCTAAAGGTTCCTGAAATTTTCCCAGACTCGAGCGTACCTTCAAAGGTCGGGTTTCCAGGCACACCTTCTATGCTAAAGGTTGCTTTATCATTACTGGCCTTGGTAACTGCTAGCGCTAAACCCTCTGCTCCTTGCGCAGGAATGTCAATGGTTCCTGACAGCGTTTCTCCACTGGCAGTAAAGTGAACGACCACCCCCAGATTAAGTACACCTGGTCCAATTTCTCCTTGCCAGTTACCTACAAAGGCTTCTTGAGCCTGAGCAAATGCAAGCACTATAAAAAAAGTCATGAGCACGTATTTCACGTCTCACCTTCCCTTCATAGTTTAGTCTGGCATAAAAAGGCGTGAAAAGCTTCAATCCTTAGTTGGATAAATGGCATACTGAAAACATTTAGTAGGGCAAATACGCTGACCTAGCAATAAGCAAACTATTCACAAGCTGTTTTACAGCAATGCGCATCTAGCTATCAAGCCATTGTTAGTTTTAATCTCTTCTCGATAACTTGTTCTTCTATAGGTAATATGTTTTGCTTTTGAGCTTGCAAAGCTGTCCAGGCCTTAACCGATTCAGGGCAAAAGTGACTACCTGTATGCTCCAAGATAAATGCGTGGGCTTCTTCATGACTCATAGGCTTACGATAAGAGCGCTTTGAGGTTAAGGCATCATAGACATCTGCAATAGCTGTAATGCGAGCGACCAGCGGAATTTCCTCACCTGCTAATTTGGCTGGATAGCCCGAACCATCCCATTTTTCATGGTGATGTCTCACAATGGCAAGTTCTTCAGGTAGAAAACCAAGTAACTGACATAAGGTATACCCCATGTCAGGATGTTGCTCGATTAAACCACGCTCTGCATGGTCAAGTTTAGCTGGCTTATTCAAGATCTCAGAAGGTATATTTAGTTTTCCAATATCATGAACGACACCTGCATAGGCCAGCGCATGAAGCTGTTCAGGTGCCAGCTTCATCGCCTCGCCAATTTGTAAAGCCAGCATGGCAACCCGCCAATTATGACCTGCAGTGTAATAATCGTGTTGTTCCGTTTTTTGAATTAGTTGCCGAACTTTAGGTGAAAGAGCCGCTTCAATTTTGGTTTGAATGCTTCCTTTATTTAGGCTAAAAATAGCCGCAAAGGACTTGTACGTCCAGTTAAACTGACGAATAAAGCCCCAGACCATTAGCAAAGTAGCTGCTAGCAACAAACCATGATAAGCCCAACAAGAAATATCTCCTGCGGTGCTGGCACTAAACATAAATTGAGAAACCGCAATCCAGAGAGAGCTTTGAATGATCGCATAATGTAAAGGTGCTTTGGTATACCGATATAACTGGTAGTAGCGCCAAGCCACCCAGATGTTGAGAAGCATAATCAAGCCCGAAAACCAAAAACTAAGCGCAAAAAACCGCGCGGGTAAGACGGTTAATAGTTGCGGGTAGGTTAGTAACACCCAAACCAAGGATAAGATAATCGTCAACCAGCTAAAAATAAGACGCAGGCTAAAGCGCGAAACCAGTTTTGCCAAAGCATGAGTGGCTGGAAAGCTCGAGATAAGGAGCCACAGTGCCGACGTCAAAAACCCCAGTGGTGTCGCAAAACGAATAAGCACTGAAGTCATATCCGCAGCCATTTCCAAGCTTCGCAGGGCAAATAAGATTCCTAAGGAACTATAAGAAAATGCTACCAAAATGACCTGAAAGTTACGTAAGCGCGTTCCAACAATGCCAATAAAGGTTGCCAAAACTGCCGTAATAACCGAGATACTACTAACAGTATAAAAATGTTGGCTCGAGTAATTAAAGGTGTGATCGACAAAAAGTTTTATATAAAAATAAACCAGCAGAGGAACCAGGCTAAACACAATTAGCCTAACAGGCATTAGGTTTTTTTTAAAACGCATACCAAAAAGTCTTAGAGCAAGCATCATCTACCCCTAGCAAATTTAGTTATCCTTAACTCATTATAGGTAAATGCGTCTTACACTTTTCTTAGATAAACCCCTAAGTTTTAAGAATCTGGTTTAATGCCTCGAGGCTAATATTTGCCCCGCAAATAAGCAAAACAACGTTTTTACCCTTAATATGGTCTTTATGTTTTTGATAAGCAGCTAACACCGTAGCTGCTGCCCCTTCAATAAGTAAATGGTGGCTAAGCATAAAAGATTTCAGGGCGTCTTTGATTTCTTCTTCGCTTACTTTGACCTTTTCATCCATAAGCTGCTGACAATAGCCAAAGGTAATCGAGCCTTCTTCTACACCACCTGCCGTACCATCTGAGAGGGTTAGCAAAGAGGGCAAATCTAAGATTTCACCCGCCTGAAGCGAATCCATCATGACGGCAGAGTTTTGCGGTGAGCAGGCAATGATTTGGATTTGAGGATTGACAGCTTTAAGAGCACAGGCCACCCCTGAGAGGAGTCCGCCGCCGCCTAAAGAGACAAAAAGCGTATCTATTTCAGGAAGTTGTTTGGCAAGTTCAACACCTAAAGTTCCCTGACCTGCTATCACGTCTAGGTCATTGTAGGGGGAAATAAAAGGGAGGTTCTTTTCAAGCGCGTACTTTCTGGCAAAACGCTCGGCGAATACACCGTCATCCCCATAAAAACGAAGCTCAGCGCCCCATTGCTTGATGGACTCGAGCTTAGCCTTTGAAGCGTTTTCGGGCACAAAGACCAAGGCTTTTACACCTAGATGATCGGCGGCGTAAGCCACCGCAGCGCCGTGATTACCTGTGGACGCCGTAACAACGCCCTTAGCGCGCTCAGTTTCGCTCAAAGATAAAAGCTTATTGGTTGCTCCTCTAAGTTTAAAAGAGCCTGTGTGTTGAAGTTGCTCGAGCTTTAAATAAACCTGCTGAGACTCACTACTTAATAAGGGAGAGAGCTCGAGCGGTGTTTCTTTGACAAGCTGCCGTACGCGCATGTCAGCACGTAAAATAGCTCGTTCTAAGTCTCGCATCTAGAGCACCGGCAAAGTCATCATATTTTGTACACTTATGTAACCTGCTAGCGCCCTGGCAGCTTTTCTAAAGGCGAGTGATTCTGGCGCATCAGGGTTAGAAAGCACAATCGGCTTACCCGCATCGCCACTTTCGCGCACACTTCGGTTAATTGGAATTTCACCTAATACCGCTAACTTCTCAGACTCAGCCCAGGCTTTAGCACTACCTTCGCCAAAAATATAATCGCGGCTGCCATCAGGCAACTGATAGTAAGCCATATTTTCAATAAGACCAAAAATCGGCACATGCGTTTTACGAAGCATGGTGTAGGCACGCTTTACATCTAAAAGCGCCATATCTTGGGGAGTCGTAACAATGAGCGCACCCGTGATGGTGGTAAGTTGCGTTAAAGAAAGCTGTACATCACCCGTACCGGGAGGCAAATCAACCACCAAGTAGTCAAGTTCTCCCCAGAGCGTTTGGTTTAGCATCTGATTTAAAGTTCCATGCAAAATGGGGCCACGCCAGGTTAAAGCCTGTCCATCTTCAACCAGATTGGCAATCGAGATAATCTTGACACCGTAGTTTTTCATAGGAATCATGTTTTTATCTTCGTCCGCCATTAAGCGTTTACCCTCAACTGAAAACATTTTTGCCTGACTGGGGCCGTAAATATCGGCGTCTAATAGACCTACATCGGCACCTTCTAAAGCCAGACTGGCAGCAATGTTGGCGGCAACCGTAGACTTACCCACGCCCCCCTTGCCAGACCCTACCGCAATAATGTTTTTAATCCCAGGAATTGCTTGTTTTTGGCTACCACGAACCTGTGAGCCAAACTCGAGCGTCACGGTACCAAGCTCTGAAAGGCTACTAAGCGCCGTCCTGACATCTTTTTCAATCTGGGCTTTCATGGGGCAGGCAGGGGTGGTTAAGTTTATCTTGATAAAGGCATTTTTGCCCTCGAGCTTGACGGTATCAACCATACCCAGACTGACCAAATCCTGGTGCAACTCTGGGTCATTTACCGTTTTTAGTGCAGTTATAATTTTATCTTCGACTGTCATCTTACTAAGCTAACAGGCAAAGCCTAAAGCTTCAGGTATCTAACATACCTAACTTACTCTCTCATGAAACTTAGTTGCTTCATTCGTACTCGCTCCACTCGCATGATTTTGCTTTAAAGCAAAATCACCTTGGAGACATCAAACCCTCACCTATCTGCCACCCATTCCCTCGCCAAGTGCGTTATACTTTGAAAACATGTAACTTTTAGACTGGTAAGCTAGGTCAGTAAAGTTTCTAAACCAAGCATTTTACGTATTACGTTTACCTTTAATAAAGGACTTTTTGGACTAATGAGTTTTCGCTACCAAATACAAACCCTTTATGCCGAAAAAAAAGGCGTAAAGACCTTTGAGGGTATTGACCCTATTACGGGTTTGCCAGTTCTCATCTATGAGTTTCAGGGTAACCCCAGAACCAACTTAGAAAAGCTCGAGTCGGAGAATATTCCAGGCGTCTTAGAAACTGACGCCTCTGATACCTTAAACCGTCTGGTGGTAGCCTATTCCAAGCGCTACAAGGCTGTGAGCAAACCTTTCCGCATTGCCAAATCTATGCTTCTGATTGAAAGTGCCAGGGCTTTAAGAGACGCTGCTAGGGCTGGCGTGGTTCACGGGGATATTCGCCCTGAGCGCTTTTTAAGCACCCAAGATCATGTACTCTTAGAAGGCTTTGGCGCACCCTGGCTTGCCATGGAAAACCCTTACCGTGCTCCTGAAACCAAGGGTGCTAATTTTAAAGATGATATTTACGCCTGGGCCAAGTCAATTTTTGACATTGTCTCAGGTGAGCTTAATGACGCCCACTCAACCTTGCTTATGCAGTGCCTCGTAGCCAATCCTAACGAGCGCCTTGACGCGGAGTCGCTTTATGACAGCCTGAATCATCTGGGTACGCACGACGCTATTGCCAACAAAACCAGCGTACACAACTTTGAACTTTCCTTTGATGAAAACAGTATGACACGCCCAGGCTTTCAGGAATCTACGGCACCTGCTTCTCTTAGCAGCTCAGTAGGCAGCAGTTCAGCAAGTAGGATTTCTTCCCCTGTTGCTACCGCTCAGGTTATCGGTGAAACGGCAAAGCCTAACAAAGAAGTAACCAAAACCTTTATCAAAAATCCGCCTCCTGGCGCAACCTATAAATCTGGGGATAGCTTTTCTGGTGACCCTCACCGGGTTAAGCTCGAGCAAGACCTTGCCGAATTACGCTCTGAACTTGCTTCAGATAATGGAAATCGGCGTCGGCGCATCCTTATGATTGTTGGCCTTATCGTAGCAGTGCTTTTGTTTGCGGGTCTGGCTTTTTTTAAACCCTTTTTTGGTCAACCCCAGCCCCAGACACCTTTAATAAATCAAAACAATGTTACTCAGTACATCGTTCAGTTAGACATAGAACCTGGCGACCTTCCGCCCATAGATATTGTAGTAATTTCCAGTCCATCAGGGTCTGCTCGCCCTGATAACTCAATTTTGGGTAAATATAAGCCTGGGATTAATCAAATTGCCCTTAACAAAGAGGGCCTTTGGCAATTTCAAGGTCGCTTTGATAACCGCCTTTCTGACGTTGTATCATTACAACTCCCCGAACAGCGCCGCATTCTCATTACCATTCCTCCCGAGGCAGACGTGACAGGGCAATGACCAGCATTGTCGTTCTTGATTTTGGCTCGCAATTTACCAGACTCATTACCCGCCGCTTAAGAGAATTAAGGGTCTACTCGGTGATACTGCCCAGTAGCTCGAGCCTGGCTGAAATCATGGCACAGCAACCTGCAGCTGTGATTTTATCGGGCGGACCTAAAAGCGTTTATGATCTAGACGCCCCTCAACTACCCCAGGGCCTGCTCGAGTCTGACCTGCCCATTTTGGCCATTTGCTACGGCATGCAGCTTATAGCTCAAGCATTTCACGGTGAAGTGAAAGCAGGAACCGTTAGAGAATATGGCAAGTCTGTTTTAAGCAACTTTAGCGGTACGCTTTTTTCAGGTATCGCAGGTGACTTTGTTGCCTGGATGAGTCACGGTGATTCAGTTAAGGCGTTACCTGAGGGCTTTAAGCTCACCGCCTCAACCAGTGATACACCTATTGCCGCAATGGAAGACGCAAAGCGGAAAATTTACTGTATCCAATTTCACCCCGAAGTTAATCACACACCCAAAGGCATTCATGTTTTGGAAAACTTTTTGCTTGCCCTAGGCATAGCCATGGACTGGACACCCGAGCATATTGTCGAAAGCTTGAGTCGTGACATAAAGACTCAGGTCGGCAACGAGCGTGTGCTTTTAGGCATTTCAGGTGGGGTAGATAGCAGCACGCTTGGTTTACTGCTAAATAGGGCCATTGGCAAGCAACTGTTTGCCGTCTTTGTCGATCATGGTTTGCTAAGGCTAAATGAGCGTGATGAGGTTGAAAAAGCCTTGACGGGTCTAGGTGTCAATTTGATTGTGGTTGATGCCAGCAAACGTTTTTTGTCAGCTTTAGAAGGGGTTAGCGACCCAGAAGAAAAACGTAAAATCATTGGTCGTGAGTTCATCGAAGTTTTTTACGGTGAAGCTGCCAAATTGCAAGAGAAACAGGGCGAAATTAAATTTTTAGCCCAGGGTACCCTTTACCCTGATGTCATTGAGTCAGCCGGCGGTCACGGCACTGCCAATATAAAAAGTCATCATAATGTTGGCGGCCTACCCAAAGACCTCAAGTTTGAGCTTTTAGAACCTTTTCGCACGCTGTTTAAAGATGAAGTGCGCGAAATTGCCAGCGAATTGGGGATGCCCAAACACTTGCGCGACCGTCATCCTTTCCCAGGGCCTGGTTTGGCGATTCGCTGCATTGGTACAGTTACAAAAGAGCGTCTGGATGTTTTAAGGCGTGTAGATGACATCTTTATAAGCGCGCTACGTGAGTTTGATCTTTACAGCGAAACAGCTCAAGCCCTAGCCGTACTCACACCCATTCGCTCAGTGGGAGTGATGGGTGATGGGCGTACCTATGCCAATACGGTAGCGCTTAGGGCCGTCTCGAGCCAGGATTATATGACCGCAGATTGGTCACGCTTACCGCATGAGTTTTTAGCAACGGTTTCAAACCGCATTGTCAATAGCATTCCAGAAGTCAACCGCGTGGTTTATGACATTACCAGTAAACCTCCAGGCACTATCGAATGGGAATAAGCGAATACGCCATTGAATTACTCTTTGATGAGACTAGCGAAACTCGCATTCTTGAAACCTTTAGACGCTTAAAGAGCGCTGGGTTTGGTTTGCCTGAAACTGTTATTGATTATCACCCTCATATAACGCTAAATGTTTGTCAGGTTTTAGATTTTGAGGGGCTCGAGCGCTATATCAAACACTTTGCCAAAAAGACACAGGCATTGGCGCTCGAGTTCTCTTACCTTGGCGCTTTTCCTGCGGAAAAGTCCGTCCTCTTTCTAGGACCAACCATCAAACAGCTTCTCTTTGATGTACATAGCTCATTCTTAGAAGGTGCCAGACATTTTATTCAGGCAACCCGAACTTACTATGAGCCCAATCTCTGGGTACCTCACTGCACCCTGGCGTTTGGCCTTAGCAATCAAGACTTAACGGCCGCCTTTGGTATTGCGGCACAAACACTGCTACCACTAGGCAGCCGTTTAAACCAGCTTTCGCTGGTTGCTGTGCCTAGCGGTAAGATGCTCTACACTTATCCTTTAAAACCCTAAAGCAGCGTTCCTTTAAGCACCACCGAGGCTACGCTAAAGTAAATCAGCAAACCTGTCACATCAACCAAAGTTGCTACCAAAGGGGCTGATGAGGTAGCAGGATCAAGCCCAAAGCGCTTAAGTAAAAAGGGCAAAAGGGAGCCCGATAAGGTTCCCCACATGACCACGCCTACCAGAGAAAAAGCAATGGTAACACCAACAAAAACCCAGTGCGGTCCATACACCCCTGTTAAACTTTGAGCAATCATTATGCGCAAAAACCCCAGAGTCCCGAGCATTCCTCCAATGAAAAGCCCAGAAAAAATCTCACGACGCATAACCCGCCACCAATCCCCTAAACTAATTTCGCCAATGGTTAATGCACGAATAATCAAGGTTGCCGCTTGCGAACCCGTATTACCTCCGCTCGAGATAATCAGGGGAACAAATAGCGCTAAGACCAGTGCTTTTTCCAGTTCTTCTTGAAAAAAGCCCATAGCAGTTGCCGTGAGCATTTGCCCAAAAAACAAAAAAATCAGCCAGAAGGAACGCTTGCGAATAATCTTGAAAAAGCCAATGGTTAAATAAGGTTCTTCAAGAGCCGAAACACCCCCAAGCTTTTGAATATCTTCGGTGGCTTCTTCTTCGGCAACATCTAAAATGTCATCAGCGGTAACAATGCCAAGTAAGATGCCGCTCGAGTCTGTAACAGGTAAAACGCTGCGATCATGACGTAAAAAGGCAGTCACCGCCGCCTCTTGGTCATCACTTGCTTTAAGCGCCACAAAGTGATGATCCATTAGGTCAGCTACCAGCGCATCAGGTGACGCCAGCAAAATTTCACGCACTCTGATGTCATCGATGAGCCTGCCCCCTTTTTCTACAACATAAAGTACATTTAAGGTCTCACTGTCATGCCCGTAAATCCGAATATGCCCCAAGGCTTGCGCTACCGTCCAACTGGTTTTTATGGCGACATAATCTGGCGTCATAAGTCGACCAATCGAGTCTTCCGGATAACCTAAAAGCTGGATGGCAATATGGCGCTCATCGGCAGATAGGAGGTTCATCAGGCGGCGTGTCACTTTACCCGGCAACTCTTCTAAAAAGGCCGTACGATCATCTGGACTCATCTCATCTAAGATGGCCGCCGCATCTTTATCGGCTAAGCCAAACATCAGGCTTTCCTGATTTTCAATAGGCAAGTGCTCAAAAACCTCAACCGCCTTTTCCTTAGGCAGCAAGCGAAAAAGAACGGCTTCATGTTCTTGACCAAGCTCTTCTATAATCTCGGCAACATCGGGTGGCGCTAAGGTTTCCAAAACCTGCCTAATCTGAGCAAAGTCCCTGTGCTCTATCAGAGACGTAACTTTGGTTTGCAAATCTACTAACTGCGCTGCTTCAATCATGCCTGCCACCTCCTTACCCCAGGTTTCACAACAATTAATATCCTTGATGGCCTACTTGCGTTTGGTCAGGCTTTTGCAAGGTCTTCAGGGTGCACTTTCAGGGGCACCCTAATGAGTTTAGCAACGTCTTATCCTTGCTGCCTAGAGACCCGATAGGTCTTAAACCGATTCTTATTTGCGAGCAGAAAGAGTCCTGAATCAGAGAAACTTACTAGGCTGGCTAAGCCCTGGTTATTCGTTGATATTAGCAGTGGTTCAAGACTGTCTTGCAAGAAGAATAGGAGGTAAAGGTTTTCATTTTTGGACTATTTTTAAGTTCCGTATTAACGATGTGTTGGAATACTAGCTTTATCCATTTACAACCATTTCTTGTTAGGCTTTAAGTTATGAATTATTGGCTTATGAAAAGCGAACCTCATGTTTTTAGCTTTGACAATCTTTTAGCAAGCCCTGAGCAAACCAGCCCTTGGGAAGGCATACGCAATTATCAGGCAAGAAATTTTATGCGTGACAGTATGAAAAAGGGCGATCAAATCTTGTACTATCACTCGAGCACGCAAGTGCCTGGCATAGCAGGCGTTGCCGAGGTTATTTCAAAACCTTACCCTGACCCAAGCCAGTTTAACCCCGAGAGCGATTACTATGACCCCAAAGCAAGTCAAGACAATGTGCGCTGGGTGATGGTTGATATAAAAGCAGTGAGAAAGCTCGAGCGCTACCTTCCTCTAGCCGAACTTAAAGAACAGGCTAAGCTAAAGGATATGCGTCTTTTACAAAAAGGCAACCGACTTAGCATTATGCCCGTTAGCAAAGAAGAATTTAGGTTTATTCTCAAGCTTGCCAAGTCGTAGGAACCCCTTAAGGTCTAAAGCTTCATCGCCTATTTATATTGCCTGATTTTTCTCTGACAATACTAAAGTACGTGATATACTCCCTTAATGAATGAACGTCGTGCTTCCATTTTAGAAATGGTCACTGAGGCCTATATTCATTCTGCTCGTCCGGTGGCCTCAGGCTACATTGCTGACAGGCTCAAAGTCAGTAGCGCCACCGTACGTAACGAATTTTCTGCGCTCGAGGATAGTGGCTACTTAAAACAACCCCATACTTCAGCAGGTCGCACCCCAACCACGCTGGGCTATGAAACCTATGCCCATAAGTTTATCCCTCCTGGCCTGTTAAACGCTCAACAAGAATATTTGCTTAGTAGCTTACTGGAGGGTAAACATGGTGACGCCTTTTTACAAAAAATTGCCGATGCCGCGTCTTTGCTTTCTGGCTACGCAGTTGTCCTGAGCCTACCTTCTGACCCAGATCTGAAAGCCTTAGAAATTCATTTGTCTAGTGTCTCGAGCCGCCGTCTTTTGGCCGTGATTGTTTTAGAGAATGGCCTTATTCGGCAAATTAGCCTGGATATAGATCCGATTCCGGAAGAAGATGTTTTACGTGAAGCCGAAAGTAGTTTAAGGCAGCTCGAGGTTCCCGTACGGGAGCTACCCAAAGGCCTAACCGATATTGCCAAACGTGCCGAAGTAGCCCTGTCCCGTACCCTCTTAGCTCTGGCATCAGCTTTGCCCAATATTTCACCCCCTAAGCTCTTTTCTCAAGGACTAAGACAAGTTCTAAGTGAACCTGAATCGCATGACCCTCTGTTTGTACGCACCCTGATTGACCGCTTTGAAAACCCTGAGAGCTATAGCAATTTGAGTAGAGATCTTATGATCTCTTTAGATGATGCACTTGCCGGTGTCACTGCCAAACTTCCTTTTGGCTCGAGCCACGCCAGCCTGGTTTTACTTGGGCCAACGCGCATGCGCTATAAGGATGCTTTAACCGTTGCCCACGGTATAACGCAAATGGTACAAGAAACGTTTAGC
>JAHEBB010000458.1 GCA_024642575.1 Trueperaceae bacterium
TTAAGCAGCCAGAGTATTTTTTAGATAGTTTTCCTAAAGAAGGCTTTCCTGCTTATGTCTGGGAGCAAAGACCAGATTTGCCTGTTCAGGTTTGGACGACCGAAACCACGCATCGTGATGGTCAGCAAGGTGGCTTGCCTTTAAGTTTTGAACAGAGTCTAAAGATTTATGACATCCTTTGTGCTTTTACAGGCAGTAGTGGCGCAATTAGACAGGCAGAGTTTTTTGTTTACCGTGATTCAGATAAGAAGGCGCTAGAAGCTGCGCTCGAGCGCTTTCAAAGTAATGCGCCGATAGAACCTACTACCTGGATTCGTGCCAAGCGTGAAGACGTAACGCTGATAAAAAGTTTGGGTGTCAAAGAAACCGGCATGCTTGCTTCTGCTTCGGACTATCACAGCTTTCATAAGTTCAAACCAGGAGGGCGAAAACAGGCAGCCGAGACTTATTTAGAAGCGGTAGATGTAGCGCTCGAACTGGGCATACGCCCTAGACTTCATTTAGAAGATGCGACCAGAGCTTCCTTAGATTTTATTTTGCCCTTTATTGAGGCTGTTCTTAAAAAGGCTCAAACCTATGATGTAAAGCTTCGCCCCAAATTTCGCATTTGCGACACGATGGGTTTAGGACTTCCCTATGAAGATGTCAGCTTACCTCGCAGCATTCCTCGACTGTTTAAAGAACTTAAGGCATTTGGTTTAGCACCTCAGGACCTCGAGTTTCATCCGCACAATGACACCTGGATGGTGGTGCCAAATTGCCTGGCAGCTATTCGTGAAGGTTGCGGAGCCATCAATGGAACGTGTCTGGGTAAGGGCGAGCGAACAGGCAATGCGCCCCTTGAAGCTATTCTTATGCACCTTATGGGGATGGGCTATTTTGCTCATAATGCACCTGACTTTAAAGCGCTTAATGCTTTGGTCGACTTATATGCAGAGATGAATCAGGCTTTGCCACCCAAGTACCCGCTTTATGGTCGGGACGCACACCGCACCAGAGCGGGCATTCATGCCGATGGGCTTAACAAATTCTGGTGGATGTATGCGCCTTTTGATGTACCAGCGCTTTTGGGTCGTCCTTTAGAAGTCTCTTTAACCAAAGATTCGGGCGTTGCAGGTCTCATTTTTATGATTAAGCAGCACTTAGGTTTAGAGCTTGCCAAAGATAACCCTGCTCTACTTGAGCTTCAGGCTCGGTTAAATAAGCAGTTTGATGGGGGTCGTGTGACTGGCGTTGAGTGGGAAGAGCTCGAGCCGCTTATTAGGACTAAATTCGACAAGTAAGACCTATCTAAGGCAAAGACTTGTTAGCTTTTTTACTTGGCTTCTTGGGCGTGCTATTGGCTACAGCTAAGTCTAAGCTAGGCTCCTAAACTTAGAACGGTTTGTTAGGGCTAGTGATGCTCTATGGTCGAGCAGTTTAAATTTACCAATGAATGATAATAAGAGGCGTTAAATGGCAAAAATTGCAGTGGTAGATGATTCAACGGCAACCGTTACATTACTAAGTAGCATCTTAGAATCAGCGGGTCATACGGTATTTTCTTATACCGATGCCAGCACAGTTGAAATAGAGCTTAAAAAAGAGAATCCACAGCTTATTTTTATGGATATTGTTATGCCTGAAAAAAATGGCTATGAGATTATTCGTGCGTTAAGGCGCGATAATCAAATGAAGACGATTCCTGTTGTCATTGTAAGTACCAAAAGTGAAGCCACAGATATAAGCTGGGGTAAACGGCAAGGTGCAGTAGACTATATCACCAAGCCATTTACCCCAGAGCGAGTACTTTTAGCAGTTAGTGCAAACTTGAAAAGTTAATTTGCAAAGCAAATAACAGTGCCCTTCTGGATAGTAGCGCTAACGGATTTGAAAACGGGCAAGCTGTCAGGGGGATACCACTGCTCAGTTTAGGGTTGAATACCTTTAAGCAGCAGACGCTCTAAGAGCCAGATATCACGCTCGAGCGTGGTTTCAGATTTGTAACCAAGCAAGTTCTGGGCGAGATCATTTTTGAAAAAGATGCTGGCAACAAGAGGCGCGAGTTCATCAATCTTTAGATCTTTGCTGACTTTTCCCAGCTTTTGAGCTTCACCCAAGATTTGTCTTAAGAAATCACCAATGGGCTCGAAGGCTCGCTCTTCTCTAAGTTCACTAAGGTTAGATGCCGTAAATAAAACTCTAAAGGCTCCCTGGTTCTCCGTCTGAAATATAAGGATTTGCGCAATATAGCAGTGCAATTTTTCTTCAAAGCTTTTTTTGTCTTTGAGGCTATGCTCGAGCCTTTGCCGAAGCGCTTGGACTTTCCATTTTCGCAAGTCGCCCAGTAAGCTGGCTTTATCTGAAAAATGTTTGTAGAGACCGGCCCTTGTCAAAAGAGCAGCTTCGGCAATTTCTTCCATAGAGGTTTGGTCATAGCCCTTGCTGGCAAAAAAACCAAAAGCAGCCTCTAAAATTTCCTCCTTGCGTTTTTCAGCACGCTTTTCTCTTAGGCTTTTGTCTTGGTTTGAGGTAGTCATGAGAGCGAAAGATAGCCATTCATTTGATACCAGCTAAGCGTATCCTTTAGCGTTTTTTCCAAAGGGCGAAAGTTCGCATGTAAGATTTTTTCGGCTTTGGCACTACTTAGTAATTGCGGGTTCATAAGGGCTTTAACCCCATCAACACTTAAAAGACTATCCTTGTTTCTTAGTTTTGCCCATTTTTCAGAGGTCCAGGCTAGCCCTACCGCCAGTGATTTTGACAGCTTTAAACGAGGAGCCTTAACATCACTCAGGGTTTCAAGCAGCTGAGTCAAATCGCTTAATTTATGATACTTGCCAGCAACCAGATATCTCTCGCCACTTTCCCCTAAACCAACAGCTTCAAACATAGCATTGGCAACATCTCTGACATCGACAATCATGGACCCGCCCTCAAAGCTTGCAGGTAGTTTACGGCGTGCAAAATCAAGGACAAGCTGACCTGCTGCTGTTGGTGCTGTGTCATAGGGGCCAAACATCCAGCCAGGCAAGATGGTCGTTATAGCAAGAGAATGGTCTTGCAAAAAGTTCTGAATCATTTGATCCGTTTCCAGCTTGCTCTTAAAATACAGATTCCGCCGAACAAGATCATCGGCTGGCGTGTTTTCATCGGCAAGTTCGTTACTAGACTCACCAATGGTGCCACTACTTGAAACATGAATGACCTTTTTAACTTTGTAAGTTTCGGCGGCCTCGAGCAAATGTCTGGTACCATCAATATTGATGCTTTTAAGAGTCTGCCAGTGACTTTCACTTGCACCTTTGTAATACTCTCTAAAGTAGGCAGCGGTATGAAAAACAACGTCACTACCTTTTAGTTCAGGGGCGAAATCAGCCACCTTGGCCATATCCCCTTCAACCAGGGTCAAATCAAGATCACCAAGCCATTTCTTGGCTTTATCTTTAGAGCGAACCAGAGCCTTTATCTCATAGCCCTTGGTTTTTAGCAGGCGACACACGTTGTTACCGAGTAACCCTGTAGCACCTGTCACAAATGCTTTCATCCATTCCTCCCACATCTCAGTTAATGTTTTACCATAAGACAGCAAACTTTCGAATTGCTCACACGGCAGGTCAGTTAGATACTGAATGATTGCATAGGGCTAGGTTTTCTTTGGGGAAACGGTTTTGTGATGGCTTAGTTGAGGCTTTCGCAAGAACCCTACTTTTGAACGAATTGTCTAAGATTTGCTTGTGTCATACTTGAGTCTATGAATAAGGCTTTAACCGCGAGCAAACCTCTGCTCAAAAATCTTCGCTATTTACTTATTATGGTTCTTGTACTTTGGGGGCTCGAGCTTATTGATGTTTTGTTTTTTAAACAAGGCCTGAATTTCTTAGGTATTCGCCCACGAACCGTTTCAGGGCTACGGGGTATCCTTTTTGCACCCCTTTTACATGGAGGATTTGGTCATTTGGCAGCTAACACTCTGCCTTTTTTGGTGCTTGGTTTTTTTGTCATGCTGCGAGGTTTAAGCAGTTTTATTCAAGTAACAGCAACGGTTTGGCTTATTGGGGGTCTTGGTATTTGGCTAACAGGGGGTGCAAACACCTTGCATATAGGTGCCAGCATCATTATTTTTGGTTATTTAGGCTATTTACTCGCCAGGGCTTATTTTGAGCGCAGCATGATTACCCTAATGATAGCTTTATTTGTCGGGCTTCTATATGGGGGTATGATTTTTAGTGTTCTACCGATTCGGGCGGGAGTATCCTGGCAAGGACACCTTTTTGGGTTTGTAGGTGGGATACTGGCTGCGCGCTGGGGTCGGGCACCTGAAAACTAGG
>JAHEBB010000459.1 GCA_024642575.1 Trueperaceae bacterium
GCAGCTATGTGATGGAGCACTTAGGTGAACTTATCCCCTATATTTGCACCCTGAATGAAGTAAATTTACCCGATTTGCTTGCCCATATTATGGCGGCACGTGAATCAGCAACAGATCATGCCCCCGTGGGCATTAGAGATAACGAAGAGAATATGCCCTGGTTAAAACGGGCGGCCCTGGCTTTTGGTTTAGATGCCAACGTTGACATTCATCCTTTTCCTTTTACCTTTGTGAAAGAGGGCAATTTTGTCAAGACGGCGCTCGAGGCTCACCGTTTAGCAAGAAGCGCTATCAAACGCCTGTATCCTGAAACTAAAGTAGGGTTTTCGCTGGCCCTTCACGAAGTTCAGGTCTTACCTGGAGGCGAAATTAAGGCAAAAGAAATCTGGCAGACTTTATTTGAGCAGTATCTACCCACCTTAAAAGAGGATGACTTTTTTGCTCTGCAAAACTACACCCGCGAATGTATAGGGCCTGATGGACCTGTTTTCCCTGAAGGCGCCGAGCGTACCCAAATGGGCTATGAATATAACCCTGAGGCTTTAGGCGGTGTGGTTCGTCAGGTTGCTAAAGACTTATCAATCCCTATTATCATTACTGAAAATGGAGTCGCTGTTGATGATGATCGTCGCCGCGTCGAATTTATCAAACGCGCTTTAACAGGGCTTCACGCCTGTATTCAAGATGGCATCAAGGTTGAAGGTTATTATTATTGGTCTGCTTTTGATAATTACGAGTGGGTTATGGGCTATAGCAGAACCTTTGGACTCATTGCCGTTGACCGTAGCAATCAGCAAAGAACCCTTAAAGAGAGCGCTCGTTATCTAGGGGAAATTGCCCAAACGAATCAGCTCTAGCTAGGAGAACTATGGAAACTATTGCCAAACTCATTTCAGACATGACGCTCGAGGAAAAAGCAGCGCTTTGCACAGGCGCTGGCCCCTGGGTAACAACAGCAGTTGAGCGCTTGGGCATTCCCAGAATGGTCTTGACCGATGGACCTCATGGAGTGCGCCGTACTGAAGACTTAGATGTCATCGCTGCCAAAAGTAAACCTGCCACCTGTTTTCCCACAGCCTCTTGTTTATCTGCTAGCTGGGACATAGACCTCATTCATGAGGTAGCTGAAGCTCTGGCTGAAGAGTGCATAGCGCTAGGCGTAGATGTGATCCTTGGCCCCAGCAACAATATGAAGCGCACTCCCCTTTGTGGTCGCAATTTCGAGTATTTTTCCGAAGATCCTTATCTGTCAGGTGAACTGGCAAGCGCCTATATACAAGGTGTACAGGGCAAGGGTGTGGGAACATCGCTTAAGCATTACGCAGTAAATAATCAAGAATTTCAGCGCTTTAGCATTGACGCTGAGTTGGGTGAGCGGGCATTTCATGAAATCTATTTAGCAGCCTTTGAAACTGCGGTTAAAAGAGCCAAGCCCTGGACCGTGATGTGTGCTTATAACAAAATAAATGGTGAGTATTGTTCAGAAAATTATGACCTACTCAGGAATATCCTTAAAAAGGATTGGGGCTTTGAAGGCTTGGTTGTATCAGATTGGGGAGCAGTACATGACCGAGTTGCTGGTTTAAAAGCTGGCCTTGACCTGGAAATGCCAGGACCAAAAGCAAGACGAGTGCAAGCCGTGATTGACGCCGTAAATACTGGAGACTTAGATGAGGCTGTCTTAGATGAGGCGGTACGGCGCATTTTGGAGATTGTCTTTAAGGCTCAGAAAACACCTAAGGAAGCAACGGATTTTGATAAAACCGCCCATCATGCTGTAGCTCGAAAAGCTGCGGCTGAAGGCATGGTTTTACTCAAAAACGAAGGTGTTTTACCTCTTAAAAATCCTGCTTCGGTCGCTGTTATTGGTCGCTCAGCCAAGCATCCGCATTATCAGGGTGGAGGCAGTTCACACATTAATCCGACCCAGGTGGATAGTCCCTATGAGGAATTGCAAAAACTAGCTCCTGCAACCCAGTTTAGTTACGCTGAAGGCTATGGCGAGGGCTTAGAGCATAACCTTGACCTTGTTTCAGAAGCCGTTGCCAAAGCGCAAACGGCTGAAGTTGCGCTCATTTTTGTGGCGCTTCCCAGCATTATTGAATCAGAGGGTTATGACCGAAACGCGCTCGAGCTAACCGAACAGCAAATTAATCTGATTAAATCCGTAAGCGCTGTACAAGCCAAAACCATTGTTATTTTAAATAATGGTTCTTCTGTGACCATGACTGACTGGCTTGACGGAGTTGCAGGCGTGCTCGAAAGCTGGATGATGGGTCAGGCCGGCGGCGGCGCCATTGCTGACATTCTGTTTGGCAAAGTAAATCCTTCAGGCAAACTGGCGGAAACCTTTCCCGAAGCCCTGCAAGATACTCCTGCCTTCATTAATTACCCTGGGGAAAATGGCAAAGTTTCTTACGGCGAAGGCTTGTTTATTGGTTACCGTTACTACGACGCCAAAAACGTTGCTGTTCAGTTTCCCTTTGGTTTTGGACTTAGCTATACTCAGTTTGCTTACAGCAATCTGAAACTGGCAAGTAAAACCCTTAAAGATACGGATGGGCTCGAGCTAAGCGTAGACATAAGCAATACGGGCAAAGTTGCTGGCAAAGAAATCGTGCAGCTTTATATACACGACAAAGTTTCAAAACTGGTTAGACCCTATAAAGAACTTAAAGGCTTTGCCAAAGTTTCGCTAAATCCTGGCGAAAGCAAAACCGTTCACTTTAAACTTGATTTTCGTTCTTTTGCCTTTTACCACCCAAGCCACAAACGCTGGGTTACCGAAGACGGTGAATTTGATCTATTGATTGGTGCATCAGCAAGCGATATACGCCTGCAAGACACGCTCACACTCGAGTCAACGCTCGAGCTTCCCTCTCTACTTAACAAAGAATCCACCCTTAAAGAATGGCTTGAAGACCCTAAAGGCAAAGTGGTTTTTGACCCTATATTTAAGCAAATGACCGAGAGTTTTACCAGCTCTATGGGCGTTAGCGAAGAAGATAGTGCCGATATTGGTATGGATATGATGGGCTTTTTGATGGATTTACCCCTCATGAGCTTACTTGACTTTCAAGATGCCACTTTGCCAGAAGCGCCAGAAACGATTGTTCAAGGACTTTTAGCTAAAGTTCAAGCGCTAGCCTGACGAAAAAGACCCAACTTTAAAAAACTACCTCAGAAAATATGCTGAGGTAGTTTTTTATATGGCAGGCTAATTTTAAAAAGCTACCTTCTCATTTGTAAATAGCCTGTCTAGCACATCATTTCTTAAAACGAATTTGTGGCTGACCAGATGATACCTGCTATATTTTAAACACCTTAATCAAAAGACAAGCCACTAGGCACATGATCTGGTCTAGAATCGTTTAGGTCAAGGGCACTTGGCGATGTCAGGGAGTCTAAAAAGGCCAGTAAAAGCTTGATGTCTTCATTAGACATGACTCGAGCCTGACTTAAGCGTGGGTCAAGTGTTTGGAAAATGGCAGAAAAAACCTCATCATTACGCTTTACAGTAGCTTGCAAGGAGGGCTCGAGCTGGTCTAGATTATAGGTTCTTAAGGAGGCTTCAGGGTCTAGATGCTGCCAGATAACCTCTTCAAGACTGGTGTAAGCACCATTATGCATCCACGGCCCTGTCAGTGCCACATTTCTTAGAGGCGGCGTGCGAAAAGCGCAAAGATCGGCATCCTTATGACTTAGCAATTTCACACCAAAATCAATGTCACTGCCTGATTTCCCTGGGCCTAGAGGCACAACCCCAATATTGTGAGTTTGCTGATCAGTTAGGAGAGAACCTGAGTGACAGGCTGAGCAACCTGCTTCACCATAAAACAGTAAAGCGCCTGCTTTTTCTTCTTCTGTCATCGCCTTGTTATCCCCTGCAATATAGCGGTCAAAAGGACTGTCAAAAAAAGTCCATTCGGAGGCTTCAAAGGCAGCTATGGCATTGCCAATATGCACAATGCTTAGGTCTTGAGGCTCGAGCCCAGGATAGGCAGCTTTGAACAAAGGTAGATACGCAGGCGTAGCATAAATACGTTCATCAAGAGCTTGCCAGATGTCACTAAAATCAGTATTGTCAAAGTTGGCCAGTTCGTTGCTTTGACCAAAGATATCTTTATCTCCCGCTAGTCCCCGCATTTCATCTCGGGCAACCACAGGGAAAAGAGCTTGGGTTGCCAATATGCCATCTAAACCCTCTGGCAAACTTTCCCCTGCTGGTGTTACCAGACCTGAAGCTGTTTCAGCAATGCGGTTATCCCAAAACATCGTGTGCCAGCCTTCAACACCGCGGTTAAACAGCT
>JAHEBB010000460.1 GCA_024642575.1 Trueperaceae bacterium
GTACAAGCCCTCTAGCATGAACTGCTAGTCTTGCACTTATCTCATCAGCAATGGCAAGCTGCATACGCTGAATATTCATGGGGCTGATCTTATCGAGCTTAAGCTTGCCAATTTTAGGGAGAATGTGCCTTAAGGTGAAGCTATATTCTTCGATGGTTCGAGCTGAGACTTCTTTTGCCTTGACTTTAAGCCAGTGATCGAACCATGCCTTGAGGGTCATGCTTTCTCCGGTTACAAGTGTGCCATCTTGTTGCTGCCTTTTTAATGCGTTCCAGGATTTTAAACAGCTATCACGGGTTTTGCCGTAACAGTATTTTCTTTGCTGTTTGCCTTTAGCGTTATAACCTGTTGTAATTGCTGCACGCCATTTACCCTGCCACTTGTGAGGCGCTTGCCCTTCAACACTCCTTGCCATGTCAAACCTCCTTAAGGTTCATAACTGATTCTTCTGACTACGCCAATAATCCGCATTTCTGGATAGTCATTCGCCCAAAACATAGGCCCACCCATGCGATAACTTTTTAAGACGATATTCCTACAGTCTTTTCTAAACTGCTTAATGACCCCCAAATCTCTTTCTGGAATATAAGCAATAACCAACTGCCCCTCATTCGGAAAGGCTTCTGCTTTAACTTAGATCAGCGCTTCATGGGGTACAGGTCTTGGTAAATCTTCTTCGTACATGCTCGAGCCAAACACTTAGCTACCTCGTTTCAAACCATCAATTCTCGGCTCGGGCGCTCTAAGATGACTGCGCACGGTACGGTCACTACGACCCGCACGATTTTCTAAATCACGAAAGGTTTCTTTGCCAAGGCGTAAACGCCCGGTGGGGGTAAAGGGTTCCTGACCAGCCTTTAAGATTTCAAGTACCTTATGCATTGCGCCTGTATAGACGATTTGCCTGGCTAGTTGCGCTTCAGGGTTATGCTCATCTTCCTTGACCCAGGTTTCTATAGCCTGAGGCAAAACATCATCCAAATTATGTTCACTTAGGTCTAACTCAGTCATGTCTTCAGCAAAAAATTCTGTTTCTGGATCAGCAATAGTTGATTCAACTAAGTCGGCTTGCTCAAGCAACTCAAGCTCGAGGCTTAAGTCATACTTTCCTTGTTTGCGTAGCCAGTAAGGTCTGCCAAATGTATAGTCACGGTAAATACAACCATGCAAAAAATCAATCAAACTGCGGTTTTCATCATAGGTTTCTAGCAAGCGCTCGAGCTCGTCATAGAGCATATGATGCACTAAGTCTGAGGCTTGCTCTGGGTCTTTAAGCCCCTTGGCACGTAATGCTTTTTGGGCACTCCGTACTAAATCTTCATACGCTAAGCTAATAAGGCATTCACGAAGCGCTGCTAAGTGATACCTTGTTGAATTAGCTTTATAGGCCGAGAAAAGGGCTTGAACTTCGGGCGGATTTGGGTTTTGGCTTATGTTTGTCATAAGCCGCGGCAGCGGCTTACTATTCTACTGCCCAGCTAAACCTTAGAATGCTATACCACTTTTGCAAAAAGGTTTCAGATTTCACTTGACTTGAATCAACACTAAAGATAAAGTTGTTTTTAGTGTTCTGCATTCTGCATGTTGTATACAATTTGGAGTGAGTCATGCAAACTATTTCTAGAAGTCCGACGTTAAGTGAGCAAGTATATAAGTTTATCCGCGAGCGTATTATTCAAGGAGAGTATCTGCCAGGAAAACAGATTTTTGAAGTTGAACTGGCTCAAGAACTCAAGGTTAGTCGAACACCCGTGAGTATTGCCTTGAGCGTTCTTGTTGAACGCGGTTTATTGGTTCAACAAGCTGGCAAGATTTCGGTACCCCAACTAAGCTTAAAAGATGTGCTTGATCTTTACGTTTGCCGACTTGCGTTTGATGCTACTGCAACCCGACTGGCTGCAGAGTTAATAACAAAAAAAGAACTCGAGCAGTTAGCTAAGCAACTCAAGGTTTGGGAAAGCCCGACTAAAGATGATGATCTGTACGCCCTTTGGGTGGCTGACCTAAGCTTTCACGAAACCATTTACCAAGTTTCAAACAATAAACATATCATTCGTTTTGCACAGATAGCTACCGAACAAGTGTCTGTTTACAGGCGAAACACGATTCGACGGTTGAGTGAGGAACGTAAGCAGCGTTCCAAAGAAGATGTGCGCAAAGAGCATCAAATGATTTATGAGGCCCTAGCTGCGCGTGACGCTGAAGCTGCTGAAGCTGCTGCTAAACTTCATATTCAAAATGTGATTGATCATTTAACGCAGCTGGAAATAATTGATATGGGGTTGCTCAATGACTAAGGTTCAAAATGCTTCTTAAAGATAAAGTTGCTGTGGTCACGGGAGCAGCTTCTGGGATAGGGCTGGCAACTGCCAACTGTTTTGCCCAAGAAGGTGCTTACGTTGTGCTTGCAGATATTGATGAATTGGCAGGCCGCGCAGCTGTTGAGAGCATTCAGAAGGCTGGTGGTGAAGCTCTATTTGTCAAGACGGATGTAAGCAAAGAATCTGAAGTAGAAGCTCTTATAGCAACGGCTGAACGCGACTTTGGTGGTTTAGATACGATATTTAATAATGCAGGTATTGAGCAACCCGTAACGCCATCTACAGAAGTTAGTGAAGACCTTTTTGATAGCATCATAGGTGTAAACCTCAAAGGAACTTTTTTTGGCTGCAAACATGCCATTCGCGCGTTTAAGCGCAGGGGTGGCGGCACCATTGTTAATAACAGTTCTGTGAGTGCTTTTGCTAATGTAGGCGGCAATATTTCTTACGCAGCTTCAAAAGGAGCTGTCATGTCACTCACTCGAGTCTTAGCGATTGAGTATTCAAAAGACAATATTCGTGTAAATGCCATTTGTCCTGGGGTGATAGACACGGCTATGAATCAGCGAAATGCTGACTTGGCCAGCAACAGGGCAGAGGTTGAGGAGCGCTGGAAAACGATTACGCCGCTTGGGCGTATGGGCACGCCCGAAGAGGTTGCTCAGACCGTCCTTTACCTAGCATCAGATATGTCTAGTTTTACGACAGGTGTTGGTTTACTTATTGATGGTGGCAGAGTGGCAACCTGATGGGACGTTTGAAAAATAAAGTTGCCATTGTGACAGGGGCAGCGCGTGGTATAGGACGAGCCGTCATGAAACGCTACGCTGCGGAAGGCGCAATTGTTTTTGCAGCAGATGTCGTTAAAGACGAACTCATGTTTGAAGTTAATCTGCTAACTCAGCAGGGTTTTTTGGTTACGGCTGTGCCTACAAATTTAGCTATTGAAGATGAAGTACAAACTCTTGCAGAGCAAGCCTTAAGTCAAGGAAAGGTGGATGTTCTTTGTAATGTGGCTGGCTTAATTGAAGAAAAACTGCTGGAAGATACCACTAATGAAATCTGGAACCGCATTCTGAACGTTAATTTGCGCGCGCCTTTTTTGCTTTGCCGCGCTGTTGCACCCGCTATGAAAGCTGCACGAAGTGGAAGCATCATCAATGTATCAAGTCGTGCTGGCAGTGAAGGCTTTGCAACAGAAACTGCCTATTGCGCCTCAAAATTTGGGCTCGAGGGTTTAAGTCGTGCCTTAAGCAAAGAACTCGAGCCCTTTAATATAGCGGTTAATACCCTTACGCCAGGCGCGCCTACGCATACTGCGATGAGCGAAGTGACCTACAGCGAGGAAATGCGCAAAATCTGGAAAGAACCCAAAGAAATAGCTTCTGCATTTGTGCATTTAGCCCTGCAAACGCCGCAAGGCATTCATGATCACTATGTCAATGCTTGGGATTTGTCTGAGCAGCTTCGCAAGGAAGGCTGGGAACAGTGAACCATAACCGTTACTACGATTTTAATGAAATGACTGAGGAGCTTAAGGCACTTTCAAAAGCGCATCCCGAACTGTCAAAACTGTATTCAATTGGTAAGAGCTTTGCTGAGTGCGACGTATGGGTCATGGAAATCACGAACCCTAAAACGGGTAGTGCTGAAACCAAACCTGCCTATTATTTAGACGCCCAAATTCACGCAGAAGAACACGCAACATCATCGGTAGCGCTCTATACCATTTGGTATTTGTTGACCAATTACGGTAAAGATGAAGAAGTAACCCGTTTGCTTGACCAGCAAGTTTTTTATATTATTCCGCGCATCAACCCAGATGGAGCTGAACTCTCTTTAAAAGAACCGTATAACCGCTGGTGTGGTAACGGCCGTTTTTCACCCGACGAAATTCGTCAATCAGGCTTAATAGAACAAGACCTAAATGGTGACGGGTTTATAGTGCGCATGCGCGTACCAGATCCAAAAGGTGAATGGA
>JAHEBB010000461.1 GCA_024642575.1 Trueperaceae bacterium
TCTGGTTTCTGGGTTGTTACTGGCTAGCTCGAGCGCTTCTGCCAATTGACTATACATATCGGCAGTAAGGGCATTTTTTTTCTCGGGTCGATTGAGTTGCAGTTTAAGGATGCGGTTTTCTTGACTTATCAGCACATGTTCAGACATGGGTTATTCCTTTTTCTACTGTTTTTATGGCTATCTCAATGGCATTTTTAACGGCGTCATCTTTCTGCGTCAAAATCACTTTTTCGTCTTCGGTGCGCTGAGCAATCACACCGCAAAGACAAGCCGCTTTAAAGCCGTAAACCCCTGCCATTTTAAAGAGCGTACCTGATTCCATTTCAAAATTCAGGATGTTGAGATGCTGAAACTCTCTAAGTAAACCTTGCTGTGAGCGCAGCAAATGGGGGTTCGCACTGCCAACACGCCCCTGCCCTTCATAAAAGGTATCGACACTTGCCGTTATGCCCACATGGTGCTCAACACCAAGAGAGGTTGCCGTTTGTGCCAGTGCAACCGTCAAAAAGGGGTCAGCTACGGCTGGGTAATCGATGGGCGCAATATCGTTGGCAGCACCTTGTCTTGCTAAAGCCGCCGAGCTAATCACCACGCTGCCAGCCTTAACATGCTCCTGAATACTGCCACAAGTTCCTATACGAATAATGGTTTTAACGCCAACTTGCACCAGTTCATTGACAATGATAGAAAGGCTGGGTGCGCCCATACCACTGGTCGCAGAAAGCACAGGAATATCGCCTAAAAACCCTAAATAGCTATTCAAACCTCTATGCTCAGAGAGAACTTTCACCTTTGAAAAATGGGTTTCCGCAATTAGTTTTGCTCGACCTGGGTCACCTGACAAAAGTGCTACCGTTGGCGGAGTTTGCCCAAAGTCACCCTGTCCAAAGCCAATATGATAAAGCTTTTCCATAGGTTGATATTACCTTACTTGGTTTATAGGAGTATCAAGGAAGTTTATAGTTAAGTTCGTCTTTCTGCCTTTAGCCCCAGCGAAGGCTGGGGGATGCTAGAAACCATGTCATAAAAGCAAGGAGGCATTGAGTATTGTTTTCTTTCGGAATTTACTTTTATCCCTAAGCTATGGATGCCAAGCTTCCTTGGCATGACGAATGAGGTCAAAACCCGATTGATATTTGACTTAAGCTCTCATTCCTATTTATTCCCATTCGTCTTTCTGCCTTTAGCCCCAGCGAAGGCTGGGGGATGCTGGAATCCATACCATAAAACCGACTAACAATTAAGTTTACATCTTATTCGGGATAGCTTTTAAGCGCTAGAATATGGATGCCAAGCTTCCTAGGCATGACGTACCGTTCGTCTTTCTGCCTTTAGCCCCAGCAAAGGCTGGGGGATGCTAGAAACCATACCGTAAAACTAAAGCTAAATTGGGTCTTATATCCATTTGGAATTATGATTTGGACTTATGCTTGATAGGCTGACTTGACTTGCTAGCGCAGAAAAAGCGCTCGAGCGCAGCTAACACAATCACTTATTTTTTAAGGTATACTACCGATTGCTTTTGCTTTGGAGGTTTTTTGTGGCTGAAAAACATATTACCGTGCGTGGCGCTAAGCACCATAATCTAAAAAACATTGATGTCAAAATCCCGCGTGACAAGCTGGTTGTCATTACTGGGGTTTCAGGTTCGGGCAAATCATCATTAGCCTTTGACACCATCTATGCTGAGGGTCAAAGACGTTATGTTGAGAGCCTGAGTGCCTACGCTCGTCAATTTTTAGGTCAAATGGAAAAGCCCAAAGTAGACTACATCGGTGGTCTCTCGCCTGCCATAGCCATAGAACAAAAAACTGTCTCTAAAAACCCACGCTCTACGGTCGCCACCGTCACCGAAGTCATGGACTATTTGCGCGTACTCTACGCAAACATAGGCAAACCCCACTGCCCTAACTGCGGACGCGAAGTCTTTGCGCAAAATGCTGAGCAAATCGCCAGACAACTTGCTGAACTTCCTGAAGGCACAAGGTTGCAACTCTTAGCCCCCGTTGTCAGAAACCGCAAAGGCACCCACGCCGATGTTATAAAAGATGCCAGAACGAGCGGCTTTGTCAGAGCAAGAATTAACGGTGAACTTGTCACCCTCAGTGATGAGATTAGCCTCGAGAAAAAGAACAAGCACAACATTGATATTATTGTTGACCGTCTGGTCATCCCAGCCAGTGCTAAAGACGATGACAGCTTTTTGTCTCGCCTGACCGAAAGCATCGAAACGACGCTTAAAACCGCCAGTGGCCTCATCATTGCTAATTATGACGAGCAAGACAAACTAATGAGCGAGCACAATGCTTGCCCGCACTGCGATATCAGCTTTCCTGAACTTTCTACTCAGATGTTTAGCTTTAATAGCCCCTTGGGTATGTGCGAAACTTGCAATGGTCTGGGTACACATATGGATGTTGACCCTGCTCTGATTATCAACGATGAAACCCTGAGTTTAAATGATGGTGCGCTGCGCTATTACGGCGAACTCAAAAAACGCGAAGGTTGGACAGTTAGCTCGGTTGAATCGATTGGTCGGAATTACGGTTTTGATCTGGATACGCCTTACAAAGATTTTTCTGCTGAGGCCAAGCACGCTCTATTTCATGGCAGCGCTGGCAAAAAAATCCACTTCACGCACCGTACTGCCAAAGGCTACACGCGCAATAGCAAGCGTGAACTTTATGGCATCATCCATAACATCAAACGACAGTATATGGAAGCCAGTTCCGATGATATGCGCGAGTGGTACACCCAATTTATGCGCGAACTTCCCTGTGAGGGCTGCAATGGTGCTCGGCTTAGCCCTGCGGCACGTTCGGTTACCGTGGGTGAAACCAGCCTGCCCCAAGTCAGTGCCCTAAGCATCGGTGAGGCGCATAAATGGGTCACAGAACTAGATACTAGGCTCAGCAAATATCAGCTTGAGGTTGCCGAAGAGGTCATTAAAGAAATTCGTGAGCGCCTTGGTTTTATGCTAAATGTCGGTCTGCACTACCTGAGTTTAGACCGCAAGGCTGGCACGCTCTCAGGCGGCGAAGGTCAGCGCATAAGACTTGCCAGTCAAATTGGTTCAGGGCTTATGGGTGTTTTGTACATTTTGGATGAACCCTCGATTGGTCTACATGCCAGAGACAATGAAGCGCTCATACAAACGCTCGAGCGCCTCCGTGACATGGGAAATACGGTACTGGTGGTTGAACACGACGAAGAAACCATGAACCGCGCCGATTACATCATTGATTTGGGACCAGGGGCAGGTGTCAAAGGTGGCGAACTGGTGGCGCATGGCACACCCAAGCAACTTGCCAAAGACAAAAACAGCGTAACGGGCAAATTTTTAAGTGGTAAAGAAGGCATAGGCGCACCCAATGAAAAAAGACGTAAAGGACAGGGCTGGCTCGAGCTAAAAGGCGCAACCTTACACAACCTCAGAAACGTAAGCGCACGCATCCCCATAGGAACCTTAACCACCGTCACAGGCGTAAGCGGTAGCGGTAAAAGCAGCCTGATTACAGGCACGCTCTACCCTGCCCTTGCCCGCAAACTAAATGGTGCCAGCACCCAACCTGGCGCTCATAAAGAGATAAAAGGCATAGAAAACCTCGACAAGATCATCCACATAACCCAGGACCCTATAGGCCGCACACCGCGCAGCAACCCTGCCACCTATGCTGGTGTGTTTGACATGATTCGTGATGTCTTTGCCATGACCTCCGAAGCCAAAAAACGGGGCTACCAGAAAGGTCGTTTCTCCTTTAATGTCAAAGGTGGACGCTGCGAAACCTGCGGTGGTCACGGCTCGATACAAATTGAAATGCACTTTTTAGCCGATGTCTGGGTTGAGTGCCGCGACTGTAATGGTAAGCGCTACAACCGCGAAACCCTGCAAGTTAAGTACAAAGGCAAAACCATTTCAGACGTTTTACACATGGATGTACAAGAAGCCTTAGAGTTCTTTGAAGCTCACCCCAAAATCAACCGCGTCTTACAAACCCTGCATGATGTCGGGCTGGATTACATCAAACTCGGGCAAAGCGCACTGACCTTTAGCGGCGGCGAAGCCCAGCGCATCAAACTTGCTAAAGAACTCTCAAAGCGTGATACTGGCAAAACCGTTTACATCTTAGATGAACCCACCACGGGTCTACACTTTTCTGACATAAGGAAATTGCTCGAGGTCTTACATAGACTGGTTGAGCACGGTAATACCGTGATTGTGATTGAGCACAATATGGACGTGATTAAAACCGCTGACTACCTGATTGATTTAGGACCAGAAGGTGGCGATGGGGGTG
>JAHEBB010000462.1 GCA_024642575.1 Trueperaceae bacterium
TTGGTGCCAATGACGATCTGGCGGGAGGGCGCAGCACCTTTATGGTAGAAATGAGCGAGCTGGCACGCATTTTGCAACAGGCCGATGAGCATAGTTTTATCTTGCTTGATGAGATTGGTCGGGGGACGAGCACCTATGATGGTTTAGCTCTGGCCTGGGCTGCCGTTGAGCACTTGCATCATAAGGTCAAGGCCTATACGCTTTTTGCCACCCATTATTTTGAGCTAACCGGGCTGGTTGCAAGTCTAGCTTGCGCCCGCAATTACCATGTAGCTGCTCGTGAAGAAGCCGATGGACTGGTGTTTTACCATCAGGTTTTGCCTGGGCCCGCAAGTAAAAGTTATGGTCTCGAGGTTGCCAAACTGGCTGGCGTACCCACTGAGGTTTTAAGCCGTGCCCAAACGATTTTTCATGGTCTAAGCCATGCTCAAAAGAATCAAGGTAAAAACCTCACTGAAGAACTGTTAAGTCATGATTTAAGCCGACTCTCACCGCTCGAGGCACTTCAGCTTTTGCATCAGCTTCAAGATCTTGCCAGAGGTGTCAAAGCTGCATGATTAGGGACTTGCCTGCTCACTTAATTCGTGAAATTGCCGTTGGTGAAGTTCTGAGTAGTCCTGTCGATGTCGTCAAAGAACTTTTAGATAATGCCCTTGATGCCGGCGCTAACCGTTTAGAGCTCGAGCTTATAGAAGGCGGCATAAAAAGCATTATTTTAACGGACAATGGTCAGGGTATGAGCCTAGATGACTTACCTCGCGCCATTGAGCAGCATAAAACCTCCAAGCTCGAGTCTCTCAGTCATATCACAACCCTTGGGTTTCGCGGTGAAGGACTTTATGCTTTGCAGCATGCTGCCAAACTTAAACTCACCAGTCGCCCTGTTGCTCAGCTTGGTGGGGCCAGTCTTTACGCTCATGCTGGTCAAACGCAGTTTGAAGAGCACCCTGCCCCAAGTGGCACCAGAGCCGAAGTTAGCGAGCTTTTTGAACATTTACCTACCCGTAAACAAGTTCTTGACCCTGCCCCTGAAGAGTTTCGCAAAATCAGCCAACTCTTAGCGCATTATCTGCTGCACTACCCCCATTTGAAACTCAAACTTATGACCGATGGAAACTTACGCTGGCACTATGCAGGCGGCAATTTCCGCGAGGCCATCAAGTTTTTTTGGGGACCTGTCACGGCAAACCGTTTAATCAGCCTAAAATTTTCTCAGGCTAGCTTAAGTCTAGAAGGGCTTATTTCTCGCCCCGAATTAACAAGACCCCGACGAGATAGGCTGTTACTGGCCGTTAACGGTCGCCCAATTAGCTGGCAAGAACGCTGGACTAAAGCCGTTTTAAGTGCTTACGGCGAGCTTTTACCTGTTGGTCACTATCCTGTAGGCGTTTTAAATTTGCAGCTTCCTACTGAAGACGTCCTGGTGAGTACCGCTCCTGATAAAACCAGCGTGCGCTTTATGCACGAGGAAAATGTCTTAGCTTTTTTGCAAGACGCCCTCTTAGCAACCCTGGCTTCCCACCCTTTAGCGCCAGCCTTGCCTCAGCTCGAGCCTTCAGAAAGCCTAGTAAGTGCTCCCAGACACCGTTTTCCCGATTTGAAACATCTGGGCACTTACCAAGAACTTTACTTACTGGCCGAAGCCGAAGGACAACTCTGGATTGTCGATCAACACGCCGCCCACGAGCGCATTTTGTTTGAAGAATTAGAAATTCGTTATCAGACCGAAGCAGCTTTTGAACTTCAGCATGCCGAACTCATTCCGCTATCTCAAGAGGAAGCGGCTAATTTTCAGGCAAGGCAGCTTGAATTGGCAAGTCTGGGTATAAGGCTCGAGCCCTTTGGGGGTAGTCAGTGGCGCTTACGCAGTGTGCCTGCTTTTTTAGCTGGACATAGCCATTTGTTAGCTGAAGTCATCAAAGAAAGTTTGCACTATGAAACCTTGCAACAAGCCTGGCGACAAATTTTGGGTCGCCTTGCCTGTTTACCCGCTATCAAGGCGGGTCATGCTTTAAGCAGTGCCAAAGCTCAAGTCTTGCTTGATCAGCTAAGACAATGCCACACCCCCTGGTCTTGCCCTCACGGTAGACCGACCACACTGGTCTTAACTGAGCTCGAGCTTGCCAAACGTTTCAAACGCAGTCATGGTCGCACCCAAAGCTCAAACTTAAAACCCACAGCAAGCCTTCATTCCAAATAGTGCAGGTAATGGTATTTTCTCTAGGGATTTTATCGGTAACCCCTAGAGAAAACTCACCTTGGTCGAAATACAAGGGCAAGTTAAAAATAGGTTTACTTTTGTTTAGGATCGCTCATGCATTATTTGAATAAGTTTAATGCTGCTTTTTGTAGCTTTTACGCTATGGATTTCAGTTTTCACTGGAATGACGAATGAAGACGCATTAAGCAATAAAGCACCCGATTATATTGACACAATTTAGATTTATGCCACTTTCTAAAGTTGCAAAATCATCTTCTCAACATCGTAAGAATTTTGTGAGTGTCTAAAGCGTATAACTAAACTTAGAAACATAGGGCGTTTTTTGGCTTTTTGCGATTTACTATTGCAATTTCTCTTAGCCAGAATTGTTAGGAGCAAATCTATGGATACAGTCTGGATGTTAATCTCCACTATTTTGGTATTTTTAATGATACCGGGATTAGCTATCTTTTATGCAGGTCTTGTTCGTCACAAAAATGTCTTAAACACCATGATGATGAGTTTTATCTCCATTGGTGTCGTAGGCATTAGCTGGGCGTTAATAGGCTTTAGTCTGGCCTTTGGTGGGGATAATCCTTGGATAGGCGATTTACGCTTTGCCCTCCTGGCAAATGTCGGCTTTGACGCCAGCCACGCAAACATACCTGATTTGCTCTTTTTCTTTTTTCAGGGAACCTTTGCCATTGTTACGACTGCTCTTATATCAGGTGCCGTTATTGAGCGTATGCGCTTTCCCTCATTTATTTTGTTTGCCCTGCTCTGGAGTGTCTTAATATATTCTCCTGTTGCTCACTGGGTCTGGGGTGGGGGCTGGCTTGCCAAACTTGGCGCATTTGATTTTGCGGGTGGCACAGTAGTGCACATTAATGCAGGCGTTGCTGCCCTTGTTTTGGCACTCGCTTTAGGCCGCCGCCGTGACTATGGTAGCCCTATGATTGCGCCTCACTCGGTTCCTTTAACCTTACTGGGTGCTGGTTTACTCTGGATTGGCTGGTTTGGCTTTAATGGGGGTAGTGCCCTTGGGGCAGATAATAGTGCGGTTTTGGCACTTGTCAATACCTTTTTAGCACCCGCTGCTACCATGGTTATTTGGACGCTGCTTGATTTGACACGCTCACGCCGAGTTACCTCAATCGGTATTGCCACGGCAATTATTGTCGGTTGTGTCGCCATTACTCCGGCTTCAGGTTTTGTCTCTCCGCTTTCTGCCATGCTTATTGGTGCTATTGCTACCTTTCCTAGTTACTTTATGTTGCTCTGGCGTGCGGGCAGTGGTATTGACGATTCTTTAGATGTTTTTGCCAGCCACGGTATTGCAGGGATTACAGGTAGCCTCCTGACAGGCATCTTTGCCCAAGAACTTTGGAATGGCAAAGCTAACGGCCTAGTCTTTGGTAATCCTGACCAGTTTCTTACCCAGCTTATTGCGGTAGGAGCTGTGGTTGGATTTAGTTTTATTGGCACCCTTATCATTGCTAAAGTTGTTGACTTGTTTAACCCACTTCGTAGCAATGCCGAACCCGAATTACAAGGGCTTGATATTGCCGCCCACGGCGAACAAGCCTATATTGTTGAGCCTAGTTAAGGAAACTCATGATAGCTGCGAATGGAACGATTACCCCTGGTAGTATTGCTACCTTATTTACTAATCTAAGCACTGAAAAAGCTTTTGGTTCCCTACTTCTTGTTCGTGACTACGACATGTGTAAGCTCTACCTTGAATATGGCACGATTGTCCATACCGAGGTTACTCAAATTGACCCTAACCAAAGCTCGAGCCTTAAAGGTGAAACAGGTCTAAGACTCGTCAGTAAAATTCTGCTTTGGAATAAAGGAATGTATACCTATAATCCCCAAGAAACTACGCCAACACGCAGCGTAAATATTCAGCTTGACTGGCGCAAAGTTGCAGCTGATTTGGCTAGATCAGGGCAACCCGGTCTTCAAATCGGCTCTCCTCGCATTAATCAAACAGCAGCAAGTCGTGGTGGGCATCAGGGCAAAAAAGATATAGGTAGCGTTAATGCCTATAACTCCTCCATGCATAAAGCGCATACCGCTACAATAATGGATT
>JAHEBB010000463.1:0-872 GCA_024642575.1 Trueperaceae bacterium
AAAATAAGCAGAATAATGAATAAAATACTAATTTTTTGGGAAACTGACATGGCATTTTCCTTTATTAATTTGCTGAAATGGGTCTGCAAGGACTACCGCGTAAGTAACTTAATTGAAATAGGTTTGGCTCGCCAAACAAAACGAGGAAATTTGGCTCAGTTTAGTCAAAAACCTTATTTTGCTATTACTTCAGAATTGACTGCCAATGCTATCCATACTTCTAATAAGACTTAGAGACAGCATTCTTGGTAACCCTTTGGTATAAAGGAACTGATGTGCCCCAGTTCCTTTCCAGCTTACTTTGAAGTGAAAGTAAAAAAGGCTTTTGGCAATTTTGTTCTATGGTCGATTTGGAGCTTAAGTAAATGGTGGATACAATGTCACCAATATCAGGATAAACTTCGTCTATTTGTCCTATAGGTTTAAACCCCATCGCTTTCAAATAGGGCAGAGACGCAATATTCGTTATAGGTTTATAAACCAAAGTTGTTAGTACATAATCATGGTTTTGGCAAATGTCAAGCAGATGACGTAATGCGAGGTAGGCGCCAACGCATCTGTGGTGCGGTAAAACTGCCAGCTGCTCATAATAAGCAATACGACTTGGTTCAAGCTGAGCCATTAGTTGACTAGGGATATTTGCTTGCTGTCTCTTTTGAAATACCTTACTTTGCCTTAAAAGTTCATCAGAAAACACAATAGAAAAGGCAACAACTTGCTTTTCTTTGAACGCTATAACATAAACAGCGCCCACATCAACATAAGTTTTATACTCCTCAAAACTCGAGCCTAATAAAAACCCTCCCTTAACCTGTTTGCTTTGGTCAGCAAGTTTTAAGCTGGTTTTTATGGCGTATAAAGCTTCTATGTCC
>JAHEBB010000463.1:882-4292 GCA_024642575.1 Trueperaceae bacterium
CGTGAGTAGCTAACCTCATCTGGTAATTCATCAGTCCTCCCAATGGATAAATAAAGATAGATTTGGATTCTCATCCTTGGCATATATAAGGGTGGGGCCACGAAGTTGATTAAAGATAGCTTTTCTTAAAGGGAGCATTGTTTTGTTTTTAGCTTCAAAAACCTCAGGCAAAGGGGCTCTCTTTTCAGGGAGCATGAACCAAGGGATATTGGGATACATGTGATGCGTCGCATGTTGATTGAAGTTCATGAGTAGCCATGAAAAAAACCAGTTTTGCTTTATTGAGCGAACATTGTAGCGGGTATGGCTACCAATCGTAGTTTCAAAATGGAAGATGTAAACGAGTAGTGACCATACCCATGCAAAAGCTAGGAAGGGAAATGCTAGGGCGTAGAACCAAATAATGGTTCCAAAATAGATGGCTACCAAACCATGAAAACCAAAACAAGCCAATAGTTGTAGCCATGCTGCCAGGCGATCTTTAGAATCCCAATTTTTAAAGGCAGGAGAAATTCTTTCAGCACGCTTGCTAGGGATACATAAAAAGATGATGACTGAAGCAATAGAATGCAGAAAGTAACCTCCGGCGAAAACCCCCAGATACCACAGCGCACGAAAAAAGATTTTTGTAGACAGCGTTAAAGGCCAGGGGGAAACAAAAACATCCAAAGCTGAAGTGTGGATGTCTTTGCGGTTAAACCCATGATGGAACATATGTACTTTGCGGTAAATTTTTATAGGAATCAATATTGGCAGGAGCATTAATTGCCCGACAAGGTCATTTAACCAAATTGAGTTTGGTACGAGTTTTCTGTGAGCTGCCTCATGTCCAATTATGTAAAGGCGCTGAAAGACCAGCGCTTGGAAAATTAATAAAGGTAAATACGCATATAGCCCAAAGTGGTACGGAGACAATCCGTCACTAAGTTTAACAGCAAGCCACGCCGTCAAAATAACTAGGGCCAGCGTTTCAACAATGAGTAGCACATTCTTTTTTAAAAAGCGTTCCATATATAAACCTCTTTTGGGGTTGACGGTGTTTCGACAGGTTTAGTAAAAGCGAATCACTTGATTTTGCCCAAGAATTGAAAAGTAGGGAGAGTTAAAAAAGGGCCAAATACCATCACCCGGATAAACGTCAGGTGCAGGTTTAAAGCCATTAAAGGTCGTAGCGCTAATTGTAAAGCTTACTTCGCCTAAAGTCGCACGGTCAGTTCTGGCGTCTAAAAGTTGATCGCCACCTGGACCCCCATCCGATCTCGCATTGTTTTCAAAGCTGTTTTGACCCTCATCTGCAAAGGTGCCAAAATCAATTCCTTTTGGCTCACCTTCTATATATGCACCAAACTCGAGGTTACTATGAAAACTGCTCTGGCGCACCTTCAGGGTATCACCAGAAAACATTAGACCCCCTGCTAAATTGGCATAAATTTCACTTTTCGCTATAAATAGATTTGTTTGCTCAGTAGCTACTAAACCCTTATCCTGGTTGCTGTAAAGCTTGCAGTTTTCAAGCCGCACAGTTGCAAGGTTTGCTGCTTTAAGGCCAATCACATTATTAAAAAATGCTACATTTGAAGCGTTAAGCCTAGAGCTACCATCAACTATAAGTAAACCCTGCTCTTTATTATCATGGCTCGAGCCGTTTTCTAGCTCGAGCTTTGCCGTTCCCATGGCGGCTATACCAACAGTATTGTCCTTAAACTCAAAGTCTGCAAGGCTTGTTGTTCCGCCCTGTACTCCAAGCCCTAGCTTGCTTTCAGTTATAGAAGTAGTGGCTAAGTCTACGCTACCTTCTAAGACAAGTACTCCTATTGCAAAATTTTTTAGACTAATATTCTTGATTTTATTGCCTTGGGTTAAAGCAAGGCCTATAGACGTACTCTCAGGGCCTGGCCCTTCCAGAATTACTTCTTTTGAGCTTTCACCTTCTATGCTGATGCCTTCAGTTAACTTTGAAGAATTCTCTGTAATGCTTGACCACATCTCACCGTTTTCAGCAGTGTAGCTACCCCTTAACAGATAAACAGTGTCACCAGACTCTGCCAGAGAAAGCGCTTTCGTCAGACTACGGTAAGGGCTTTCTGGTGTTCCTGAACCGGTCGAGTCATTGCCACGGGGTCCAGAAGTAATAGCTGTAACAATTAATGCTGCAAGGTATTTGCTTTCGGCTCCAGAGGTTTTAATGACAAGGTCTTTAGCTCCAGGGCTTGCGCCATGTGCAATAACAGCTTCTAGTTTGAGCAGGGTAGAACTGCCCCCAGGGACTAAGGTTAAGGGTAAATCACCTAAGGTAAACGCTGTTGCGCGCTCAAGGTTTGTGCCTTCAACTTGAAGAATCCTCTCACCGACCCCTTGACTAATCATAGAGCTATCCGCATTGTCTTGTATGGATACTTTACTTACCGAAGCTACTGCCTGACTAATGCGAAGCGTTAACCTTTCCATGTGTACACGTTTGCTACTTACAGCCTTAACCGTTGGAAAGCTTGTGCCGAGCGTGGCACCTTCGGTTATCTCAATACTAAGATTTCCCTCATTTCCTATAATGGTTAGAGGTTTAGCCTTTAGCCCCTTGATGTCGCCTTCAAGACTTATAGCAATTGGTTCGGTAAAGCCTTTCGTCCGATTGATGTATAGCGCTACGATTGCTGTTTCAGTTATGTGGATGTCTAATTGAGAGGGAACTAAACTTACTGAAAAATCTGCGCCAGGCGTAGGAGCTGGAGCTGGACCAAAGCAAGCCGTTAGTATTGCCCCTAATAACAAGCTTAAACAAATAAATAACCATCTTCTCATGGTGAGGCTCCTTAACGAGGGGGTACAGGGATAACTTGCACACTACGCCCAAAAGAAATCGTGGATAATCCGTCTGAAACATTGACACCGAATCGCCATTGCCCGGCTTGTGGTGGTATGTAGTCAACCCTACCTGTTGTGTTGGTAGCAATTATCTTAAGTAGATTTAAACTGGCATCAGGGCAATTGAGGCACTGAGCTGAAAAGATATAACTTACGCCGTCTGGATCGCTTGCAGCCACCACTAGGGTTACGCCTGATATAAACACTTTGCCATTTTCAGCGATATCTTTTGTACAAAATTCGCCAAATTCGCTACACCCTCTAACCGTAAATGCTTGAGTTATGACAGGGGGTGGGTTTGCTGGCGGGTCCGTTACAAATACGCTAAACGTTCGAGTGGGGCTTTTAGCACCTTGCGGGTCCTGAGCAACAAGATTAACACTTCGATTACCCTTTACATTAAACACAACGCGCCCATAACAAACCTCTGGACTGACATTAAAGGGCTCAACTAAGTCAGGTGCCTGAACTGACCAAGATAGGGCATTACAGTCAAGTTTAGAATTAGGGTCAGATGCGGCTGCGCCGATAAAAAAGGGAACGGTTTG
>JAHEBB010000464.1 GCA_024642575.1 Trueperaceae bacterium
TCGTTGGAATCTGCGGGTTGAAGGTATTCGGTTTTAATAGCGCCCCATGCCCCAGAAAGGTAATTATTTGTAAAGAAGCAGTTAGTCCAGTTAAGTTCGGTGGTGCGCTGTGCATTGGTGTTTTGTACGACACCAAACTCGGCGTTGTCCACTTGTCTTACATTGACTTCAATACCAGCATTGCGCCAGCTATCAGCAATTGAGAAGCCCACACGCTGCATGACTTTGTTCCAGTCACCAGGGATGACAAACTCTAAGGTCCAGAGTTCACCACTTGGCAGGTGCCACTTGCTGTCGCTACCCTTGCTAAAGCCTGCAGACTCGAGCAGTTTTCCAGCTTCTTCAGGATCGTACTTCCACCAGCCAATACCAAAGGCTGAAGGATCTTCAGGGATATTTTTGACGCCGGTTTGCTTGAGCACATCAGCCAACTCTTTCGTAAAATTGGCGTCAAAGGGTTTATAGCCGTCTGCCAGTGCAAAATCATTTAGCCAGCCCATGAGGGGCTCAACGTAAACGGGGTGTTTAATCTGAGTATCTGCTAGAGGAAGGGGTGAAGAAAGGAATTCACCGCTCAGCGAGTTGATGCCTACTAGTTTCAGGTCCAGCGCCAATGCCAGTGCCCAGCGCACTGCTACTTGGTCAAACGGCGCTTTTTGCATATTCATCAGAATGCCGTAAGAACAAGCGTCATCCATGTTGTGATAAGGCATAGTGGGTGAAAAGGTCGTGATTTGGTCATTGCGAGACTGCGCTGCCTTGATGCTATCGGGGCTCATAAAGGTATCAACGTCATACTGATTTTGCACAAAGGATAGCGAGCGGGTTTCTTCGGGGCCAAAGTCTTTGTAAAGAACATACTTGGGCATATAGCCGTCGGTATCTAAATTTGCCCAGGACGAACGCTGCCAGTCATCCCGCAGTTCCCAGAGTTGCCAGAAGCCGTTAGGATCAAATTCTTTAACCGTATAGGGTCCAAGCGTTGCAGGATTAGGGTTGCGAAACTCGCAAAGGTTGGACTGTGTTTCAAAGATATGTTTGGGAACAATGTTGAGTCGTGGGCCCCAGTTGGGTGTGCCCATAGTGGGAGCAAAGTCAAAGGCTGGCTTCTGAGTTTCTACTTCGATGGTGTAATCATCCACCTTGTTATAACTCTTGACATAGCCAGTAATCACGGCAACGCCAAACCAGTTTAAGCAGTCTGTACCTGAAAAGTAAGTATCTAGGGTATAGATGACATCATCAGCGGTAAACTCTATACCGTCACTCCAGTAAATCCCTTTTTTGAGGGTAAAACGGAATTTGGTGTGCTCATCATTCAGAATTTCAGGCAAGCCATCAGCCAGTTCGGGCACTATTTCGCCTGTACCCGTATCTGTTTCCCAGAGTGTACCCCAGCCCAATTCTCTAAACCCACGCCAGACGGCATAAGAACCTAAAAGCGGATTAAACTGGTCAGGATTAGCGGTTTGGCGGTCAAAGGTTTGGAAAATGAGGGTTTCGTTTCGCGGTGTGCCAACATCGGTCATTTCCTGAGCAAAACTCAAACCGAAACAGCACAGCAGTAAGCTTAGTACTAGCAAACGATATGTTTTCATGCAGTAGCTCCTTTATAAGTATGGTGCCTTATCTAAAACGCTTTAACACTTAACAGCTAACCCTTTGACTCAAGTAACCTCCTTTAATCCTTACATGACGCTTAATAAATAGCCCTGGCTTCATTCTCATTTTGGCTTTGACCTATTTGCAGCTAAGCCATCAAATCGTCTCACCAAAAACCTGAATATTTATTCAGAATATGTATTTTATTCTATCGCAAATATACCTGTTGTTAGGTATAACGTCAAGTATTGGCACTCATTTGGGAAAACCTTTTAAGGTTTATTAAGCTAAGACCCGTTCAGCTTGAAAAGACCCTTGGGTTAAAGCTTGGCTTTTAGGTAGTTTATAGCAAAAGTAGCAAACCACGGTTTAAAGGGTAAGTCATACTAAGCGATTAACTCAATTGGCTATCCCTAGGATGCTTTTAAGGTTTATTTTGAAGTCTTCATGCTTAGAATAAGGGTGGTGGTATCATCCTGACAGATAGCCCGTCTTAGTGAATGGTTGAAACCTTGCTTAGCCACACTCAAGCCTAATCGTTCGCTTTGAACATCAGTCTGCTTTATACCCCTACCAGAATAAATAGCAGTTGAAATAAGTAAAAAAAATAACGAGGTATGTATGAATTTATTTGGCTTAAATGGAGAAATCGCTTTGGTTACAGGTGCAGGTAGTGGCATTGGGCAGCGCTTAGCCCTAGGTTTAGCTGAGGCTGGTGCCGAAGTAGCCTGTTTTGATCTTCCAGGGAGTCAAGGCTTAACTCTTACGGTAGAAAAAATTGCTGTTCTGGGGCGACGGGCCATTAAATATGAAGGGGATGTGACCAAGGCTGAAGAATTACATGATGCTACCGTTAAGCTCGAGCGTGACCTGGGTCCCCTTAGCATTGCTATAAATTGTGCAGGTATTGCCAATGCTGCGCCTGCCGAGAGTATGCCTCTTGAGCAGTGGCAACGCATGCTAGACGTTAACCTTACAGGGGTTTTTTTATCTTGTCAGGCCGAGGCAAATCTTATGTTGCCGCGCAAACGTGGCTCAATTATCAACATTGCCTCTATGTCAGGCAGTATTGTCAATCGCGGCATCTTGCAAGCCCATTACAACAGTTCCAAAGCAGCGGTTATGCATCTGACCAAAAGCTTAGCTATGGAATGGAGTAATCGGGGCATTCGGGTCAATTCAATCAGCCCAGGTTATACCCTTACCCCCATGAATTTACGCCCTGAAGTCGCAGAGCAACGCAAAGTATTTGAGCGCGATACACCTTTGGGTCGCATGGCTACCGTTGATGAGTTAGTAGGGCCTGCCATTTTTCTTGCCAGTCAAGCGTCTTCGTTTTGTACTGGCCTTGATCTTATTGTTGATGGTGGCTTTGTTTGCTGGTGAGCCTGAAAAAATGAAAATGGATGCTTGCTTTCTACACAACCCCTTTTCAATGTGCTAAAAGGAAAAAATGAATTTAAACCGATTTGAAAACAAAGTGGTTGTGATTACTGGAGCAAGCCGCGGCATTGGTGCGGGTATTGCCGAGCGCTTTGGTCAGGAAGGTGCCAAGCTGGTCTTAAGCGCCAACGAGGATCAGGTTCACCAGACGGCAAAAGCCCTGCGTGAAAAAGGGATCAAGGCAATTTCGGTTTTTGCCGATGTCACTTCTAAAGCAGATGTCGAAGCGCTTTTTGCAAAGGCAGAAAGCGAATTTGGTCAGATTGACATATCAATCCATAATGCTGGTTTTATTACCATTGCTAAGCTCGAGGAGTTAAGCGAAGCTGACTGGGATAAAGTCATGGACATCAATACCAAAGGGGTGTTCCTGTGCTGCCAGGTCGCCGCCAGCTATATGAGAAAACACCAGTACGGTCGCATTATCAATACCGCTTCAGGGCAAGCCAGGCAAGGTTTCATCTATACGCCTCACTACGCTGCCAGCAAATTTGGTGTGGTGGGCATTACTCAGAGTCTGGCGAAAGAACTTGCCAGCAGTGGCATAACCGTTAATGCCATTTGCCCAGGCATCATTGATACCGATATGTGGGCTTACAACGACAAAGCTTGGGGCGAACTTTTAGGGGATTACCAACCAGGTGAACTTATGAAGGAGTGGATAGCTAACATTCCCATGCAACGAGTAGGCTCGAGCAGTGATGTCGCTGCGCTGGTAAGTTTCTTAGCTTCGGAAGATGCTGCTTATATCACGGGTCAAAGCATCAATGTCGATGGTGGCCTGTTTATGTCTTAAGCCCGTGAAAAAAGCTAAACCTAACCTTAAATACTTGACAGCGATAATGAACGGGAGTAGCATGCTTACATAGTGAAATAAATTCAGCATCGAATAAATATTCAGAAATTGCACCTCTAGAAGGAGTTTAGGTGACTGTAAAACCCCTTATTTCAGTAAAAGAACTGGCGTCGCTGGCAAAGCAGCAGCGCAAGCAAAACCTCAAGCTTATCTATAACACGGGAATGGGGCATATCGGCGGTGATATGTCAGCAACCGATATTTTAATAACCTTGTACCATGCCATTTTAAAGCTAGACCCTGCCAACCCCCATAACCCTGCACGTGACCGCTTTATCATGAGTAAAGGTCACTGCTCGGGTGCGCTTTATAGCACGCTTGCCAATCGCGGCTTTTTTCCAGTGGCAGATTTAAAGACCTATATGCAGCCTCTTTCTAAGCTTA
>JAHEBB010000465.1 GCA_024642575.1 Trueperaceae bacterium
CTTTGTTAGATCAAATCCAGCTTTCTGTTCCCTTTGAGGTTAGCTACGAGGAGCATTATGCCTCTCTTGAAAAACTCAATTTAGAAAAGTACGTTGTGACCACAGCAGAGTAAGGTTTATAAGAAGGGTTTAGCGTAGTGTTTTTTCGGGTATTGTGGCCAAGGACTTTAAGGGCTCAGATTAGTCTTTTTTTGATTTGTGTAACCCTTGTAGGGAGTAGTCTTTTTACTTGGTTTACAGGTCGTCAACAGGCTAATCTGATACGCCACAATATTAAGCAAACAGGCACAGCTTTGGTTGAAAACTTAGCGTTTGATGCTTCAAATCGATTGCTGGGAAAAGATTATGCGAGCTTAGAGGTTTTAACCTTACAGTATGGTTCTTTACCTGAAATAACGCGCGTACGAGTGTTTGATGCTCGAGCCATCCTGGTAAGTCATATCATTCGTGAAAATGGAGCAGTTAAGATTTCTTATGCTCCTATAAGCGAAACCTTACCACCAGAGTTAGAGGTAATGACTGGGAATGAAGCAGTTTATTTTGAAAACGACAAGAACTTGACTATTTGGAAAACTCTTTCTGTTAGTGGAAAACGAATTGGCTATGTAAATCTTGACTTGAGCTTGGCTCAAATGACTAGCGTTCAGAGTCAGCTCTTACGCAATTCTCTTAGTTTTGGGGTTGTAGCTATTTTTGCGGGCTTATTTCTGATTTTTGTTTATTTACGAAAACCCTTATCAGCCATAAAAAGTGCTAGTAATTTTGCTCTGGCTTTAGATGAAAATTTGGGTAGACAGCTACCTGTAGAAACCTCTGCTAAAGAACTAGAAGACCTGGGCACATCGCTTAATGAGGTTTCTAAGCGTCTTTATCTGCAAGAAGAACGTTTGCGAGAGAGCGAAAAACATTTACAAACTGTTTTGTCCAATGCTGTTGACGGCATCATTGCGCTTGACAAGCACCTGAATATGGTTTCAGTAAATCCGTCAGCGGAGCGCTTATTTGGGTATTTGTCTCAAAGCATTATTGGCAAACCTATTCAATTACTTTTTGAAACGCCTATGGATTTTCTGAAAGCAGAAGGTACCAGTGCTGAGCATAGAATTCAATTACGTGGTTTATCTCAAGGGGGCAAATCGTTTGTAGCTGAATTATCTAAAAGCCAGGTTGATTTAGATAAGGGCAGGTTGTATGTTTTAATCGTCCGTGATATTACCGAACGGCTTAGGTATGAGACCGCCTTGCGCCGAAGTGAAGAAGAAGCAAAAAAACTCTCTTTGGTGGCTAGTCGTACCAATAATGCTGTGATCATTACCGATAAAAATGGCTGTATTGAATGGGTAAATGAAGGCTTTACACGGATAACAGGCTATGCTTTAAGGGAAGTTCTAGGGAGCAAACCTGGGAGCTTTCTTCAGGGGCCAAATACAGATAGAAATACGCTTGCTGCCATGCGGCAAGCGCTAAAGAATCAAGAAGGTTTTAAAGGGGAAATCCTTAATTATTCTAAGACAAATCAGGCCTATTGGCTCGAGCTGGAAATTCAGCCAATCTTTAGCTCTTCGGGAGGCATAAGTAATTATATTGCTATTGAGAGTGATATTACCGAGCGTATAAGGGCAAATGAAGCCTTGCAAGAGGCTGTAGCTGAGGCTAAAGCTGCAAATAGAGCTAAAAGCGAGTTCTTATCTCGAATGAGCCATGAGCTTCGCACCCCTTTAAATGCCATTTTGGGTTTCGGTCAGATTTTGACAACCGAAGATTTAGATGAAAACCAGTTAGATTCAGCGCAGCATATTATAAAAGCGGGGAGTCATTTACTACAGCTTATTGACGAAGTACTTGATATAAGCCGAATCGAAGTCGGTTCCATGCAGATGCTAGACGAGCAGGTTGTCTTAGCAGAGGTCATTCATGATGCCTTTGCCCTTGTCTCTGGTTTAGCTAAAGAGAAAGAGGTAAAATTTGATTTTAGCTTTGAAGATGACTATGGCGTTATTCGGGGAGATTCGCAGCGTCTCAAGCAAATCTTTATTAATTTGTTTTCAAATGCCATAAAATACAACCAGACCAGTGGAAAAGTATTTGTTAGCTATAAACGTTTGCCCAATAATGTCTGCCAATGCATCGTTCAAGATACGGGGATTGGTATCTCAGATGAAAATTTAAAACGTCTTTTTGTGCCCTTTGATCGTTTGGGTGCAGAGAAAACTAATATCGAAGGGGTCGGCATTGGTTTGGCACTAACTAAGAGTCTTGTTGAGGCTATAGGGGGCACATTGCAGGTAAACAGTAAGCTCGGTGAAGGCACAAGTTTCACCCTTAGTTTTTCAAAAGTAGAAGTAGACTCTGTGCCACAGCCAAGGCAAGCTAAGGCTGTGAGTCAAGGGCTCGAGTCTTTGGATTCCCGCATGGAGATTGTATATATTGAAGATAACGAGTCAAATATTTCACTGCTTAAAAAACTATTTTCAAACTATGAGCAGTTAAAACTTCATGTGGCAAATAATGCTATTGAGGGGCTTAAATTAAGCCAAATTATAATACCAGACCTGCTACTTTTAGACCTGAATCTACCTGATTTGTCTGGAGAAGAGGTTTTGCAAAGGTTTAAAGCAGATCCAGAGCTAAGTCATATCCCTATTATTATTTTAAGTGCCGATGCCACCAGAGAGCGCATACAGCAGCTTATTGCCCAGGGCGCTCACGCCTATATCACCAAACCTCTGATGATTGAGGAGCTTTTTAAAGCGATTGGTACTACGCTCGAGCCTGTAACAAAATCCGTAGATTTAGTCTAAAGGTTTTCGTTGATCTTTTTAGCAGATAAGCTGAAATTAGGTTATTAATATTAATGTAACAGTACTGAATTATTCTAGGTACTTAATATATTTTTGTAGGAGCTATTTGTATGCAGGACCAAATAAAAGAGTCAAAAATCTTTATTGTTGATGACACACCAGCAAACGTTATTATGCTCGAGCGCGTTTTGGCCAAAGAGGGCTTTACAAATGTCGAGTCAACTACGGACTCTGAAAAAGCCGTGCCTTTATTTGAATATTACCAGCCGGATTTGCTAATCCTCGATTTAAACATGCCTAAGCTTGACGGTTACGGCATTCTAACGAAATTAAAGGCACGTATTACCAGTAAAAGCTATTTCCCAGTCTTGGTAGTGACGGCAGACGCCTCAAGTGAAGCTAAAATAAAGGCACTTTCCTTAGGTGCTAAGGACTTTCTGACTAAACCCTTTGATATTGTTGAACTTAAGCTTAGAGTTAGCAATCTTTTGCAAACCAAACTACTGGTTAGTGATATGGATAGGCTTGTAGAATTACGAACAAAGCAATTAGAAACCTCTTTAAAAATGGTTGTTCGGGGCAGTCAAGACGCTTGTGAAATGCTTGCCTTACTGGCTGAATTTCGTGATGATGATACGGGTGAGCATACCTTAAGGGTGGCAGACCTGGCAGTCCAAATTGCAACGGAAATGGGCTTAAGTCTCGACTGGGTTGAGAATTTTCATCAGGCAGCTCGTTTGCACGATATTGGTAAAGTCGCCATTCCTGATAGCATCTTGTTAAAAGAGGGTGCTTTAAATGATGACGAGTTTCGGAAGGTTAAATCGCATGCTGCTATAGGGCATGAGATTTTGTCTAGAAGTGCTAGCCCTCTGTTTCGCTTAGCTGCGAAAGTTTCTGAAACGCATCATGAGCGCTGGGATGGTACTGGGTATCCGAAGGGTTTAGCTGGAGAAGCCATTCCTTTAGAGGGTCGAATCACTGCCGTAGCCGATGTTTATGATGCGCTTAGTAGTGATAGACCGTACCGAAACGCATGGCCAAAGGAAAAAGTGATTGCAGAAATAACAAAGCAGTCAGGTAAGCATTTTGATCCTGAGGTTGTAGGGGCTTTGCTCCGTATCATTGAGAAATCAGGTCAAGAGGAAGCTTATGTTAAAGGTGCCCGACACCTGCAATTAAGTTAGTAGATTCTCTAATGATACTTGAAGTTAGATCAGGATGCATTTTTTGCCTGCGGGCTTTTCTGGCTGAAGAAATTAATAAAATGATTGTCGTTAAGCTATTTGACTAAGTGCCGTATAAGACTTCTCGTTGGCACCACTTTTGGCAGTGTAAACTGTTGGGACAATTGTCTTTAACGCTGGCAAAAACAGCGTGATAACCTCATTTCAAGGAGTCGTTAATGTCAGGTGAACGTGTTTTATCAACTTTCAGTATGATTTTGCT
>JAHEBB010000466.1 GCA_024642575.1 Trueperaceae bacterium
CTTTTCAAAGGCTCTGTGCAGCCTGATTTTGTCCCCGTTGAGATTCGCCACCAATATCAACTTTCGTAAGAGCCATTACCTTCTCGAATTCGCTGAATTACGCAATAAGTAAGTTACCCCAAATACACCGTCTAGCGAGTGTTTTACTCGATCTTTCCAGCTTTTTCTCCTTACGCAATGCTTTAGAGTATAGTATAAGGCAAAATGTATCAGTGGTGAATACTTAGAGGTTTTTACTGGAATTACGCATCTTGAGATTTAACGTCCAGAACGCTAATTATAGGATTGGGTAGGTTAGAGATGAGAAGCATTACGACAAGTTCCGAAACCTATCCTTAAGGTCTAAAACCTAAGAAAAGACGTCTAAGAAAAGTTTTTCTGACTCAAAGGAGCATGTTGAAATTTCAAACAGGTTGAACTGAAAACATCATTTTCGAAGAGCTAAATTGTAGTTTCTTTGTCAGGTAAACCGTTTCTTTGAGTGCGTAATTCCAGTTTTTACATTCTCGACTTTAGATCAGTGCAACATTATTAAGGTAAGAGTACACCCAAGATACACCCACTGAAATTCTTATACCTCTATTTATCTTAATTTACCCTAAATACGATGAATAAAGGCTTTTCAAAGAGCGATATTTTTACTTAATTGCTCTTAATTTGCCTTGCCCACTACTACGGATCAGAAGGCCAGGAGTTCGAATCTTCTCGGGTGCGCCAAGAGAAAAGCTGTCACAGACGGCAAAATGAAGACCCTAGTTTTTAGCTGGGGTCTTTTTATTTTTCCCATAACCCCAACCGTAACCCCAAATTTAGGTTTTTCTTTGTATAGTGAACCAAAATAGTCTCTAGGTTTGTGCAATATCTGCCTACTGCTTGTTATCAAATTGGGTCTATTTGAGGGATGTGTGCAAAGGCTAGAAAATAGCTTAAACTATTTCTCTTGAATCTTATCGCCTTTAGGTGGATGTCGCCCAACCAGCACATCCTCAGCGCGAATACGAATCACTCTTTCACGGTTAAGCTCGAGCTTAACAAGCGTAGCCCGCCCTGTGGCCGTCAGTGCAATGATCTGCAAACCATCGTGTGACCAACTAAAATGTTCATTCCAAATGTTTTGCCTTGGATTAAAGAGCTTGAGTTCTTCATCCGTTTCAGGATCGACTGCTATTAGCACATTACTTTTACGACGATTACAATGGAAACAAGCTAAAGCTAGATTATTAAGTTCACTGGTTCCACCTAGACTCACAGGGATAATGTGATCAATGGTAAAAGGCACATACTGCCAGGTTTCATCGGTATGGCAGTATTCACATAAACGATTCGCACGGTTGCGAACCTTAGCTTTAAGTTTTTCTGATAATGCAGCCACTAAGCAAGTTGAAGATTTCTAACAACCCGATTTAAATGACTTAAGTAATCATCAATCTCTTCGTACTGCTCTAGTTCTTTTGCTTCTTCAACAGAGAGGGTATCTTGTTGGGCTTTTTCTAAAAGCAGATCTATACGCTTAACAACATCCGTTGAGGCTCTAAAGCTTGGAATGCCTTCACTCAGTGCAATAGATACAGCACCTTCACGAAGGCTTACAGGAAGCTCAGAAAGTTTTGGAAGACTGTGATTAGCTTGATCCATAACCTATTATAGCTAAGTTTTTAAAGCTAGAGTGTGCGCTTTTGTTGAAGGTCTTAATAGAAGCTGCCCTTTTTTCATTCGGCTAATGGATCAAAGGTTGCATACTGAATATCATCTTCTATTACTTTTGTGTAGACCTCTAAAGCAACATCTATTTGGAATTGGTCTGTTTACCTAGACAAATCTAGTTTAGGTTAAGCAGCTCTCTGAATCAAGCTTGTATCTGTTTGGGTTTCTAGTTTCAATTCAAAGCCATTTGGAGTTTGATAAAGCAGTGAACTGTGTAAACGCTCACGGTTGTAATAAACTTCTATATATTCGAATATAGCAGCCCTAGCTTCAGCTCTGGTTTTAAAATGGCACTGGTAAATGAGTTCCTTTTTCAGGCTAGCCCAAAAACTTTCAATGATGGCGTTATCCAAACAAGCACCTGTACCCGTGAAACTGGCTTGCATGTTCTGGCTTTTAAGTTCAGCTTGAAAAAGGTAACTTGTATATTGCGCCCCCTTGACGCCCTTCTGTTTGTCAAGCAGCTCTAGCTAGCTGGTTTATCTCTTTGGTTCGTCTTTTGAGGAGATAGAAAACCTCTCTAGCAACATAACGTTTTAAGCAACGCATTATTTCAAGTTTAGACATACCTTCAGTTGTGCGTTTGGCCACATAAGCTTTGGTCTTTTCGTCCATACGTAAGCGACTGATAACAATCATATGTAAAGCCGAATTAGCAGCACGGTCGCCACCTCGATTAAGACGATGTCTAATAGTTTTCCCAGAAGAAGCTGGCACAGGTGAGACACCACAAAGGGCAGCAAAGCTAGCTTCAGAACGTAAACGCTCAGGATTATCTCCAGCAGTAACAAGAAGTTGAGCTGCTGAATTAACACCTATACCTGTACGCGTTAATAGTTCAGGATTGAGTTCTTCAACAAGTGCTTGGATAGGTACATCAAGCTCAGCTATTTCATCACTAAGCTCAAGATAGCGTCGAGCCAAAGCCCTCAGAGCTAAACGGGTAGCTGTAGTCACATCACGGTAATCCGTAGCATCAGGTCGCCAGGCAGCAATAGTGCGAATAAGCTGCATACGGGTGAGGTTACGAACTTGGTCACGTAATTCCTCAGGCGCTGAAACAATCTGAGTCTGAAGCATCTGAAGCGCAACGCGTCTAGCAGTTACCGCAGTCTTCCTTGTAACTCTAAGGACACGCAAAGATTCGACCATGCCATCACGCGTTCTAGGCGTGACCGTACGAATCCCAGCGAAAGCCGCATGCGCAGCATTCTCAGCATCCAAGGGATCATCTTTACCTTTCTTACGACGTACCGATTTATCTGGAGCGGTGACCTCTAATACTTCAATACCTGCATTATCCAGAAATCGCATGAGGCCAGCACCATATGAGCCAGTACATTCCACACCTATACGTTTGACATCCCCAAATGAACGCATCCATTTCAGCATTGCTCTATAGCCAGCACGGGTGGTTGCGAACATCTCCGTGCCAAGTAAAACATCAGAACTGTCAACAACAGCTGCTACGTGAAGTTCTTTATGGGTATCAACACCCCCAATAACAACAGGTGAAACAGGGGTTAGACAAGGGACTATCATAACGACTCCTTCAAGCTTGGATTTTTGGCTTCTTTTCACCTAGCTTGCTGGACATGACAGTAACGAGACTTAAGATAGTCAAGCTCTTCTTGGGTCACAACCTATAGGCGAGACAGTAGCCTCGCCGAAGATGCTCCCGAGTGACCGACAGGTCAAGGGTAGGACAAGCTAAGCATGTCGATTAGCGTGTCGATCGGAGTGAGGGTCAGGACACTGCGAGAGCCTCCACGGCACCAATCAACACCTTAACGTCAATCACTGTGCGGGTCAGGACACCCAGGAGTAACCGGCTCCTATATTCTTACTATCACTGTGATGGATTAGACCCGCTTTGGGTTTACGTCCGTTAACAGCAGAGCGAAGGGCTTGGATAACTAAGTCTGTTTTCATAGTAGCAGCCAAAGGAGCCATCAGCAGGGCGTATCATGCCGTTATCTTCAAACGTTGCTGTTAGCTATGACCAGATGCTACCTGCTGCTGAAGGCTCTTCTGCATATCCCACAATCCTTTTTGAAAAGCTGTCCATACTACCTGCCAAGTAAAGCCAGCCCTCATCCGTTGGCACGTAAGTGATGTCACTATGCCAAACTTGGTTTATTGTCGTTGCTCTATTGCTTGGCTCTAGTAAAAGATTCTTAGTCTCTTTAATCTCAGACTTTTCTTGTTTGGCTTTGTATTTCCTGGAACTGATGGCATAAAGCCCAGCAGCTCTCATTAAGCGTTTCACCCGACCTAAGGAACAGCGGTCGCCTTGTTGTAAGAGCGTTTTATGGATTCTAGGGCTACCATAGCGGCTTTTATTCTTCTCAAAGATGATTCTGATTTTCTCTAACAAGATCTGATTGTCTAGCTGGCGTTTACTCGGTTCTTTAGTAGCAAGTTTAGAAAAAGCATAATAGCTACTCCTGGCAACCTTGAACAGTTGGCACATGAGTCCTATCCTGAATTCAGTTTGATGATGCTTGATAAAGTTATATTTCACGGCATCTGCCTCGCAAAGTA
>JAHEBB010000081.1 GCA_024642575.1 Trueperaceae bacterium
ATAAAGCCCAGGAATGACGCCGCCATCAACGACACCACACATACCTTCTACGTTATGAATGCTTTCGCCTGACATGATGTGGCAGGTTGATGTTCCCATAATCATAACCATGGTGCCAGCTTCGACGGCTTTTACAGCAGGTGCTGTTACGTGGGCATCGACATTGGCAACGGCAACGGCGATGCCTTCTTTAAGCCCCGTGGCTTTAGCCCAATCTGCCGTTAAACCACCAGCACGGTCACCAAGCTGAGCAAAATCGCGGCTCATTTTTTCACCGACGACATTGGCAAAGTCAGGGTGTAAGGCTGCGAAATAGGCTTTAGAAGGATAGTCGCCATCTTGCACCATAGCTTTATAGCCAGCGGTACAAGCGTTTCGGGTTTCAATGCCGCAAAGTTGCCAGATAACCCAGTCACAGGCTTCTATAAATCGGTCGCTAGCCTTATAAATATCGGGGGCTTCTTGCAAAATTTGCAAAGCTTTAGAAAAAAACCATTCGGAAGAAATCTTGCCACCATAGCGGTCTAACCAGCTCTCGCCCATTTTGCGCGCGGTCTCATTAATCTGATCAGCCTGACCTTGAGCTGCGTGGTGCTTCCAGAGTTTGACCCAGGCATGAGGATTATTTTGATACTCTTTTAAAGAGCGCAAGGGGGTGCCGTCTTGTTTAACGGGCATCATGGTGCAGGCGGTGAAGTCAATGGCAAGACCCACAACTTCAGCAGGCTTGATGCCACTTTTTTTGAGAACAGCAGGAACGGTTTGCCGAACAACTTCTAGATAATCTAAAGGGTCTTGCAGTGCCCATTCAGGAGGTAAGGTTTTACCACTTGTGGGCAAGCGCTCATCAATAACAGCATGGGGGTAGTCAAGGGTAGCGTCAGCTAATTCCTGTCCATTTGCCGTATCTACCAAAACAGCGCGGCCTGAAAGGGTGCCGAAATCGATTCCAATCGTGTAGGTACTCAAGATAAACCTCCTTTAAGGGTTTAGGTAGCTAATAAATTTTCTAAAATAGCGTCTGAAACGTAAAGCATGCTGCCGTGTCTGGCACCTTCTGGCATGCATAAATCCGCGCTGCGGTTTTGCCAGGAGAGCAGATCGTTCGAAGTCATAAGACCATACTGGTTTCTTCGGTAATAATCAAAATAAAGATACCAGCTATTGCCAAGCCTTAGTACAGTAGGACCTTCGGCGGCGTCTTCATAACTACCTACAGATTCGCCAACAATGGCAGAACCTGTAAGGGTGTAAGGACCAAGAAGCTGCTTACTTTTTGCTAAATGGATGGCTTTCTCGCCACCTGGTGCATTACTATCTCCTTCTTGGCCTTCGATCAAACCCCCTTGTTCATGTTTGATGAACATTAGAAAGTCGTGCTCGTTTTTGACGATGGTTGCGTCAATGACCACATAGCCAGGGTCATAAAAAAGCCTGGCTGAACTAAAGGTTTGAAAATTTGGCGTTGTGCAACAATAAATGCGGTGCCTATCCTCATGCTGACCTAAAACTGTACTTGACCAAAAGAGCAGGTACTGAGCCGTTTCAGAGTCGTAAACCATTTCGGGTGCCCAACAATTTTGCGTTTTTGCCTCATTGACCATGACAGGGAGGGCTCGAGCGTCTTCCCAATTTAGGAAATCAAGAGACCTTGCATAGCCAATATCATTGCCTTTCCAACCTGTTGTCCATAAGGCGTGAAAATAACCATCTGCACCTTGCATAAGAAAAGGGTCACGCATAAGTTGCTGTGACCCTTTTCTCGGATTAAAAACGGCTTGACCACCCTTAAGGGTTGCAAACGTTAAGCCATCCTGACTATAAGCAAGATGTAATCCATCTTCACCGTTGCCAGTGAAGTAGGCAAAGACTAAAGCGGAGGGCGTCTGAAGAGAATTCATACAGACGCTGTTGACCAATCGAGCTTCATCTAAGCCAGATCAAAGACTAAAGCCGTAAAGGAATGAGGTTCAAGACTGGCGCTAAAGCTCGAGCCAGAGGCACTTATACTCGATTCACGGGTGACAACATTATCAGGCTGCTCAAAACTGTTGACAGCTTTGACATCGGACCCATTGACAATATACTGTTTGCCACTGCCTTTAAACTTACCGTCTTGCAGATTGATGGTTACATCGCTGGCTTTATCCTCAGTACGGTTGACAATGTAAACCGCCAGTTGCTTTTTCGCCTCATCTAAAGTCGCTGAAACATCTAGGGTTCTTAAACCATTTAGCGAACGATTACCGTTTTTGCCTTCGGCTGAAAAAGTGTCGCCTGACCAGTGAACATCAAGTGCCGTAGAACCACAGGTCTTACTGTAAACTTCAAAGGGATGGAAGGTCGTTTGTAAAAACATACCATCGGGCTTGGTGTAAATGGGCGCAATCACATTGACAATCTGAGCAATATTGGCCATTTTGACGGTTTTGGCATGGCGGATGAAGCTGTTAAAGTGCATGGCTACGACCAGGGCATCTTCAAGGTTGTAGATTTCTTCTAACTTGCCCTCGTTGTGAACTCTATACCAAACATTCCACTCGTCTACGGCAATCGGAATGTCACGCTCGAGCTTTAAGGCTGAACTCATGGCTCTGATAATGCCTTCAGTTGAACTAATATGATCTTCAAAGCGCTCAGAAATGGCCATATAGCTGGCAAAATCATCATTGGCAAAACCGCGTCTGTCATCATTACCGACATACCAGTGAATGGCAATGTAATCAATCAAATCACGGTTACCGGTAAAGGGTTTGAAGTAGTTGGCATGTTCCATAAGAAGCTGCACACGCTCAACCCAGTTTTTATCCCAGAGGGAAACTGCTGCGGCTAAAAGTTTAATGCTTGGGTCAGTCCATTTCATGACCTTGGCATATTCGGCGTAAGCTCTGGCATATTCTTCAGGGGTTTTCATGCCAATTTGCCAGGGACCATCTACCTCGTTACCAATTGACCAGAACTTGATGTTATGGGGAGCGTCATAGCCGTGTTCTTTACGAAGTTTAACCAGATGGGTGTCTTTGGTGCCGTTGCAATACTCGAGCCAATCTCTTGCGTCACGCATATCCCCATCACCACAGTTAACCGCCATATAAGGCTCACTGTTGATTTTGCGGCAAAAGTCAACAAATTCATTAGTACCAAAGGTGTTAGGTTCTAAATCGTGCCAGGCTAATTCCATGCGTGCCTTGCGCTCTGCTTTAGGACCCACAGCGTCACGCCAGCGATAACCTGAAACAAAGTTGCCACCAGGGTAGCGCATGACAGGCATATTTAACCGTTTTAACGCCTCAAGTACATCTTTGCGTAAACCATCCTTGCCTGCCAAAGGTGAATCAGGCTCATAAATACCACCATAAATACAGCGGCCCAAGTGCTCAGCAAAGCCACCAAAGATATCGTGGTTAATCGGGGCAATTTTGCGGTCTAGTTCGATTGAGATTTTGTTTGACATACTTCCTCCAAAGGTTTTTTAAATTCTAGGCCAGCCGTCGCTGTCCCAGTTTAAGGGGGCAATACGAAGTTCCGAAACGCCGTTATTATTGGCGTTATAGGCATGATAAACGATGTAATAAATGCCGTTATCTAGCAAAATGGCATTGTGACCGGGGCCTTTATATTCGCCCGTTGGAAAGGTCACCTGGGTTCCACCACCCTTAAGCATTTCCTTTCCTTCCTGATCAAGAAATGGCCCAGTAATGGTTTCAGAGCGACCGACCCGAACATGATAAGTGCTATCTGCACCTCGGCAGCAGAAATCAAAGGAAACAAATAAATAGTAATGGCCATCCTTATAAATCATAAAGGCGGCTTCAACAGCGCCGTAATTTACCGTACGGCTGGCAAGTGAGTAGAGTTGAGTATCTTCGGTTGAAAGCTTGCCCGTTTCAGGGTCAAGCTTATGCATTTTAATACCTGACCAAAAGCTACCAAAAACAAGCCAGGGTTGACCATCAGTGTCAAGTACCCAATTAGGATCTATACAGTTGTAATTATTGCTGCTGACCGATTCGATGACCAGACCTTCGTCAACCCAGCCAAAACCTTCAGCCTTATTGTCTAGAGTTGTATTTGTTGCCAGACCAATGACTGAGGTATTCTTACCAAAACTTGAAACTGAATAGTAGAGATGGAACTTGCCATTATAAAAGGAAATATCAGGTGCCCAGACATCTTGCTGATTGGGTATTTTTTCGGCAACCCAGGCAGGTGGTTTGGCAAAAACACTGGCGGGGAAAGCAAGGCTCCAGTTCATCAGGTCTTTTGATTTTCTAACGGGAATGCCAGGGCCTGTGCAAAAGAGATAATAGCTGTCATTTTCTTTGATGATGACGGGGTCGTGAACGCGTTTACCGCCCGTTATTTCCAAATGACTGTCCATAGATTGCGCCTCGAGCCTTGAATGTAAACCCAAACTTAAGCCTGCGCCGAGGGTGAGCCCTTGTTTGATTAAGCTGCGTCTTGTTACTGTCTTTGTTACCATCTCACTCACGCAAAACCTCCTTATTTTAAGTTGAATGTAGCATCTTCACGCTCGAGCTCGGTTTTTAAATCTGCCTCTTTAACCAGTGTGGTTATACCAAAGCGTTTGCCAACAAAACTACCTGGCAGAGCGTAAGACTCGAGCGAAACAGCGTCTGCATTGGCTAAACCTGGTCTTAAATACCAAGTGCTTTCCTGCAAAAATGCGTCTGTGCGATCATCGCTACTAATAAAGATTTTGCCTTTTTGTTGCCTTAAAAAATAACCAGGATAATTAACAGATTCTATGCTGAGGGCATTTTCATCTGCCAATCCAGGTTTGATAACAAATTGGGCGTCAGCATTGGTACTGTAGCCAGGTGAGACAATGAAGTTACGATGCTGTAAAAACGAACCCTCGAGCCCGTAAGTTTCAAAATAGCTTATTTTAGGTGTCCCCAGATCGGGTAAAGGGTCTATTCCTGTATCTCCTGAGGGATTTGCCAGGATGGTCGTGGTCGAGACAGGTGTGCCAAGTTCAGGAAAACCATCGGCATTCCAGGAGATTTTTTGCGCTCTGGTATTACGCTGTCCATCACAACTGCCATTTGTGGAATCATTGGCATGGTAGACAATCCAGCTTTCTGTTCCGTCAGGTGAAGTGAAAAAGCCATTATGACCAGGGGCAAAAACACTGTTGGCATCAGCACGTTCAAAAATGGGCTCAGCGTGTTTTTCCCAGTTGCTATTAACCATAGGATCGTCACCGACAAGGTGTAAAATGCCTAATTTATAGTCAGGTGTGGCACACGAACTTGCCGAGAAGACGATAAAGGTATTGCCATCATGTTGCAAAGCGACGGGTCCTTCATTGGTATTGCCACCTTGCGTTTCCCAGGCATAACTTGGTTTAGAGATAAGCACTCTTGAGCCACTTAGGGTCCAGGGGTTTTCCATGGGCGCAATATAAAGATTTTGAAAGCTACCTTCCCAGGCTGAAAAGAGAAAATAAAGGTTGCCGTTTAGCTCTAAAACACTGCTATCAATCGCCCAGGTATCGTGACTGGCATCAAAGACTCGAGCCTTGTAGTGATAAGGCCCCATAGGGTCAGTGCCTTCACTCTCTAAAACATGGGTATGCTGATTATCGAGGGTATTGGCAGTGCCAGCAGAGTAATAAAAGTACCAGCGTTTTCCATTTGGGCCGTCCAAAAGGTGAAATTCGGGCGCCCAAAAATTACAACACTTGGAAGGGTCATCATCATAGTAAATCTCAATCGGCTCTGCTGTTTTGAGTCCAGCAAGGGTTGGCGATTTGCGCATGTACCAGGTTGAAGCCCAGGTGGTTGTGCTTAGGTAGTAATTCCCTTCGTAGTAAGTGAGCCAGGGGTCAGCGCCGCCATTGGCATTTAGGGGATTGCGAAAGCCTGAGTCTTGAGCGCTGGCAAAGACAAAAACCATTAACAGGCCTAAGGTTAAAAAAAGAGCAAACAGAGGTTTAATAAATTGTTTGGTCACGCCAAAACCTTTCTGGGCTTGGGTAAGCGTAGGGGAGGCGGTTTTTTGTAAAATAGCACGTATGCTTCAAGTAAAGCTCGAGCCTTTAAGGCTAGCGCCCACCCATGCCAGTCATAGCTACACCCTTAATAATTTGACGCTGGAAAATGATATATACAATTAGAACAGGAATGGAAGCAAAAATAGCACCTGCCAAAACCAAAGGTCGCTCCATACCACCGTAAGAAAAGTTTAATAGCGTCAAACCTACAGGAAGAGTCCTCATTTCAATGCTATTGGTCGTGATAAGAGGCCAGAAAAGATCATTGTAGTGACCCAAGAATACAAAGATACCAAGCGCTACAAGGGCGTTCGTTGAAAGCGGCATGATTATCCTCCAGAAGCGCCCCCAATAACTTGCCCCATCTAAGACGGCTGCTTCTTCAAGTTCTCTTGGGACTTGCATAAAGAATTGCCGTAACAGAAAAACAGCAAAGACATTGGCAGCTCCAGGCCAAATAAGCACATTAAATGTGTCTAGCATGTGCAAATTGCGTACTAGCAAAAAATTTGGAATGAGGGTGACCTGACCAGGCACCATGACGGTAGCCAAGAGAATAAAAAATAAGACGTTGTTGCCTGGAAAGCGAAGTCTGGCAAAGGCATAGGCAGCAGGCGCGCAGATTAGAAAGACAGCAAGTGTATAGGCGGTAGCAGCAAAAATGCTGTTAAAGAGCCAGCGTCCAAGTTTAAGATCAGGCCGTTTAAACATATTGACATAGTTTGAAAACACTGGTTCTGGTGTATATATTTTGGGAGGCCAACGATTTATTTCTTGATTGCTCATGAGCGACTGCGAAAAAATAAGTATAAGAGGCAAGACAACAATCAGACCCAAAATGATTAGATAAGCATAAGAGGGGAGTGCTCGGAAAAATTGATCACGTTTCATTTAGACCTCGCTTAAAACCTTAGTACTCGACACGGCGACCGATAAAGCGAAATTGTAACAGGGTAAAAAAGATGATGATGAACGCTAATGCTACTGCAATAGCAGAACCATAACCCATGCGAAACGCTCGCCACGCTGCCTCATAGAGATAAAAGATGACGGTGTACGATGCGCGTCCTGGACCACCGCGCGTCATGATAAACGGTTGGCCAAATACTTGAAAATGGGCAATAAAGCCAGTAACGGTTATAAATAATAAGGTTGGGCGCAAAAGAGGTAAGGTAATGCGCCAAAAGATTTGCCCGGTTCTTGCCCCATCAATACGGGCGGCTTCATAAAGTTGCTCCGGAATGCCTTGAAGACCCGCCAAAAAGATAAGCATAGGAAACCCAAAGCCCCACCAAATGGTGGTTAAGCTTAGTGCTGGTATAACCAGATTAGCGTTTCCCAGCCAGTTGATGGGCCTAATCCCTAAAAAGCTGAGTAAATAGTTGACAATGCCAAACTGGGTGTTAAGTAACCAAACCCAGGTAAGACCAATAACGCCGACAGAAAGTAGGCTTGGCATATAAAGTAAAACGCGAAAAAATTCTTTCCCTTTTACTTTAGGTTGATTTATGGCTAGAGCTGCAGCTAAGGCTACGGCACTTGTACCAATAACAGTAATGATCGAAAAATAAAGAGTATTTCGTAAGGCAAGCCACCAGACATCATCATTGATGAGCTCTTTGTAATTGGCTAGGCCAATAAAGGGTTTAATCGGTTTTAAGATAGTCCAGTCAAAAAAACTCATTTGAATGGCGTAAAATGTAGCCCTAATAACAAAAACAGAAAATAGGAGTATAAAAGGCAATAAAAACAAATAGGCTGCAAGGGTTTCACGTGTTTTTAGACTAAGCCGATAACGTTTGGGAACCGCTTTACCTGCGTTTGAAGATTCGGAGTTTTGCATACTATATCCTCTTTTAACACTCGAGCTAAGTCTAGAGCATTAAAAAGGACATGCACTTTACTGTGCATGTCCTTTTAGATTGTTTATTGGTTGCGGTCCAGGACTTGCTGCATACGCTTATTGGCATCATTAAGAGCATCTTCGATACTCTTTTGATTGTTAAGGGCAGAACCTAATTCCGGATCTAGAGCGGCTTGAAGCTCAAGAATGGCTTTGCTAACAACTTCCAAATGACCATACTCTTGGAAGGTTTTACCAATCGTGATGTTAGAAGGATAGAGTGCAGGGTCAAGTGACTCTTGAACAGAAATTCGAGCAGGAACTTGACCAGAGCCAGCCCACATTGCTTGATGATCAGTTACCCAGAGGATCATTTTTTCTACGGCTGCGAGTTTTTCACCTTCGAGGCCAGCAGGAATCATGAATACATGAGAACCGAACCAAGTACCAGGGTTTGGACCAACTTGCATTGCTGGAAGAGCTTGACCTTTAATATCGGTTTGATCTTCAGCAAAATTGCGGAACCAGGTGCCTGTTGGAACGAGGGCTACTTTGCCACCTGCCCAGCTTTGCCAAGAATCGAAACCAGCTGGTTCTGGGGAAACATGATATTTGTAAATCAGGTCATGCATTCTTTGTAGAGCAGAGATGGCAGCTTCTGAGTTTACAGTTGCAGTTTTGCCATCTTCACTGATGATTGAACCACCAAATTGCCATAGGTAACTTTCAAAATCAGTGTAAATCCACTCCATGCAAGTGCCCCACTGAGCAACATTGGCCGCGTCAAAGTCAGCAGAAGCCGCGTTATTGCCGTTAACATCAAGGGTGAGTTGTTGCAACATGGCCACAAGATCATCAAAGTTGTTTGGTATATGAGGCTCAATGCCAGCAGCTTCAAAAAGACCTACATTGGCCCAGGTGCCACGACCGTGGTTGTCTAAGGGCACACCATAAGGAACCCCATCAACAAAGACACCGTTAAAGCCAGGTTGAGCAAAGTCAGCGGAAGGTAAAGTACCACCGTTGGTATCGTAAAGATAAGAAAGGTCTTTAAGCATGCCATAGCTTTGGAACTGTGCTACTTCAGAGGCGTGAACAATAAAGACATCTGGTGGCTCACCGGCAACAAAAGCCGTTTGGAGTTTCGGGTAAAGGGTGCCCCAGTCAATGATTTCTGTTCGTACAGATACGCCAGGGGTTTCCTCAACGAATTTGCCAAGCATTTCATTTAAGGTTACGCCGTCAGAGCCTGATAGACCGTTCCAGAACGAAATAAGCGTTCCACCTGTACCGAAATCCGTAACAACGGGTTCGGGAGCGTCTTGTGCCATGCTCTGGGCAAAAAAGACCAGAAGCACAAGCGAAAAAATATATTTAATTGCTTTCAGTTTGGACATTTAAACCTCCGTGAATTAACCTTTTCCTTGATTTCTACCGATATCCTTTAGGCTTTGAGGGCAGTTAGAAATGCACTCTATTGCACTTTCTGGGAAAGTAACCATCTTAGCCTATGGATGGTTTACTTAGTCTTCTTAATGTATAGTCCCCCCTTTCGATTTTATCGAATCAATCAAGCGCTCAAAGGAGCGAGGAGAAAAATGTGAGAGGTAAAAGACTGGCAATTGTACTAAGCTTCGCTGATACAGCTTTTGGAAAAAATACAGCAGGGTGCTAGGGAATCTGGGGATGGGAAGATTGTTGCTTGATAAGTTCGTGCTAAAATTGTGAACGTTCACAATTTTACTTTTAGTAAACCTTCTGGCTCGAGCTTGATTCACTTATTTCGCCACCTTCAGACCGAAAGTAAAGCTAATCTTTGCCTTCAGTAATCAAAAACATCAAATTCAGATTGATTTATAAATTACTATGATTAACGCCTTGTGTCAACAGTGTGAACGTTCACTAATTCATATTTCTTCACTATTTTGCTGAAAGTTAAGGCAAATACCTCACTTTGTTTTAGAACTTACTGAAGTAAAAAGCATTCTTTAAAAAGTTCCTTAGCCTAAACCTTATACTGAGCTGAATCATAAATGTCGTAAGACTTTATGATTCCGACCTGGGGAGTAAGCTCTGATAGAACCAGTTTTATGACAACATCAATTCAGCTTGGTATTAGTTAGGGTAAATTGGGCCATCCGTCAAGCCAATAGAGTCGCTCGATACGCAGTTTTGAAACGCCGTGATCCTCAGCATCATAGGCATGATAAACCAGATAATCCTGACCCTTTTGGGTAAAAATGCCGTTATGACCGGGGCCTTTGTAACGCTTATCGGCAGATTTTAAAAGGCTGCCACCATTTTTTAACAGCTCCTTACCCTCCTTATCGAGATAAGGCCCTGTAATGTTTTCTGCCCGCCCTACTCGAATATTATAGGTGCTATCAACGCCCCTACAGCAGCTATCAAAGGAGACAAATAGGTAATAAAAAGGTTCTCGGTAAATGATATACGAGGCTTCAATCGCACCTGGCCTCGAGCGACTGGCAATATCATAGAGCGTAGGGTTAGCAGCGTCTTGTTTGCCTGTTTCCGGGTCAAGTTTAATCATCTTAATACCTGACCAGTAACTTCCAAAAACCAGCCAGGGTTGACCACTAGCATCCAGTGCAAAGTTAGGGTCAATGGCATTCCAGTTGTCTGAGTGCTGTGATTTTATGACCACGCCTTCATCTTTCCAGGCATAGTCAGGGCTATTTGGGTCAAGGGTGGCATTGGTAGCCAGACCTATTGCTGACTGATTATCGCCAAAGCTCGAGGCTGAGTAGTAAATTTGAAACTTGCCGTTGTAGAAAGAAATATCAGGTGCCCAAAGGTCACCCACAGCGGGCACTTCTTCTTTTATCCAGCTTGGTAAACCAAAGAAAACAGCACTACATAGACGCCACTCGAGCATGTCACTCGAGCACCTTATGGGGAGGCCAGGACCTGTACCAAAGACATAATATTTTCCATTTTCGGCAATCATAGTGGGGTCATGAGTACGCTGAATAGACCCTGTTAATTCAAGTGGACTGCTGTAAGCAGGTAGCGCGCTATCTTCAGGGTTGTTATAGGTAAGGGTGGAAAATTGATTTTCAGGGAGATCCGTAAAGGTTTCGCTATAACCATTTGGCCAGATGACCTCTACGGAGACCAAGTTAGCACTGCCCAGACCAAAGTGTAAGCGGGTGTCGTTGCCTGAACCCAGGCTCGAGCCTAAAATGACTTCTTGCATTTGCTTAAGCCCATTGCTGTCACTTACATAAACTTTTGCGCCTGCTGCGTCTCGGTTGATGCTGCCGCTACCCTTTAAGTCAAGGCTAAGCCAGTTATTTGTGCTCGGAACAACGTTTTGGTAGAGATTGTATCCTTCGTTCCAGTTGCCTTGGACAAAATCCATCTTGCCGTCATTGTTGTAATCAGCGTAAGCAAAGCCCATCGTCGCTTTATCGTTATTTTCTATGACGCTTGAGTCAAGCTGACTAAAGCTACCATCTTGATTATTGTGATAAAGAAAATCGGGGTAAGGGCGCTGAAAATCCTCCATGTCAGGCTGCGAACCGCCGTACATGCCAGGGGCTCTGCCAGGTATGGCAGTTGTTGCCAGATAAAGGTCAGGCCAGCCATCATTATCATAGTCGAAAAAGCCAGTACCCCAGCCTACGGTTTCACGGTTTGTGTCTAAGACCATGACGCCTGCCTCTTCACTGACATCATCAAAATGACCGCGCCCTCTATTTTGCTCTAAACTCAAGGGGCTAAGCATATTACTGATATAAAGGTCGGGTTTCTCATCGTTGTTATAGTCACCAACAGCTACGCCCATAGCGTGCATTTCATTATCTAAACGAGCCTCTTCGGAGGCGTCAGCAAAACACCAGCCTTCACAGCCTGCCCCATCATTGCGCCATAAAACGTTTCCAATTGGGTTATCCATTTTGTCATTGGCGACAAAAATATCTGGGTCACCATCATTGTCGTAGTCAAAAAAGACAGCGGCAAAACCAGCTCCCAAGTCTTTTTCGCCTCTTAAAAGGTTACTGACATCTTTAAACGTTCGGTTGCCTTGATTGTGATAAAGCCGGTCTTGATTTTGGCTCAAATTTCCAGGCTGACACTCAGGTAAACATGACCAGTTCACAACATACAGGTCTAGAAACCCATCCTGATCATAGTCTCCCCAAGCTGCTGAGCTACCTTTACCTGTATCGCCAACATCGGCAAACTCGGTAACGTCAGTAAAGCCTTTTCCAGCGTCATTGTGAAACAGGACATTGGCACCATGGTTTAAAACATAAAGATCCGACCAGCCATCATTATCATAGTCGGCCCAAAGAGCACCGCCACTTTGCGACTTGGCAAGCGCAACTTGCTCAGTTAATTCTGAGACGCTAAAACTACCATCGCCCTCATTTTTATAAAGCACATTGGAGTCAAGATTGCCAGTGACATAGAGATCAAGCCAACCGTCATGATTGTAGTCTGCCCAGGCTTGTCCAACTGCTAGATAGCCCTGCTTGGTTTCGGGTGACCAGACAGCGCGGTGACTGGCGTTTATACCTGCTTGGTTACTGACATCTTTAAAGATAAGGCTCTGAGCGTAGCTAAGACCAAAGCATAAAATGAATATCAAAAATGAACATTTAACAAAATTAGTCATGAGTCTCCTTTATTAGCCTTCCTTTTCTTCGGGAATTTTCGCTGAAACCTGCTTGAGCTCGAGCGTTTGCAAATCTTTAGGTATTTTTTAGGTCTAACGACTGTTATCTAACCGTTCGGTGGTGTCAAAAAACCCGGCATCACAATACTGTCCGTAAGCAACTTTCTTACAGTGAACACTAAGCGTGTTTTTCCCTTCCTTTAGGAATTTTCGAATTTCAGCTTCTAGAGGAACCTGAACATATTCAAAGGTGTAGTTGGGCAACTGTTTTATAAGCTGACCATTGAGGTAGACTTCCATTTCTTCATTATGATGTGCACGAAGATAAGGGTAAAGGGCATAGGTTGAACTAAGATTAAAGCTATGTCTTAGCCAGATGTCTGGACTGGTCCACTGACTGCGGACATTGCCACCACGGCTGTCTGCTGTGCCAAAGCCGCCTTCAGCCTCTAACCAGCTCGAGTCATCAAAACCTGGCAGCGTCCAACCTTTTGCGGGCTCTGCTAGGCTATAGCGCCAACTTACCCCTTCTTTTAAGGAGGTAGGAACAAAGGTATTTACAACGGGTGGGTCACGGTAAACAATGCGGTTAGCCCAACGTACCTGAACAGGGTCCAATTTCACCAGAGCACGGTCATAAGTCATCATGCCATTGACCTCTACTTCGACATCGGTGGTTTGTGTGTAAACGGCAGCAGCTAGCCCTTCCTCAACACTCAGGTAGCGTAGTCGGCGAATGAGTTTGTTATAGGCTTCTAACAGGGTAACGGGGTCGCCGTACTCCTGATAGCCCCAGTTAGCTTCATCTTGCCAGGTTAGGCCATTAACAGCCAAACCTAAGCCACCAAATTCCCCTAAAACTGAGACTCTATCTTCATATTGTTGGGGGGCATTGGGGCCAGGGTAACTATGGATGTCTCTAAAATCGCCAACCCCCATATCATTCCAACCACTGGTGCTATTAAGCAAGCGACTTGGATCATAGGCTTTGAGCCATTCGCTTAAGCGCACCGTATCATATTGCCCCCAGCCTTCATTAAAAAGAACCCAGGTAACGATTGAAGGGTGATTGTAGAGACCATCAACCATGTTTTTTAGCTCGAGCTCAAATTGTTTGGCCGAGGCCTCATTTCTTTTAAGTTCTCCTTCATTTTCACGTACTAAGGCGTCGCCACTTGGCATATCTTGCCAGACCAAAACTCCAAGTTTATCAGCCCAGTAGTACCAGCGCTGAGGTTCGACTTTGACGTGTTTGCGAATCAAGTTAAAGCCCAGTTTTTTGGTTGCTTCGATGTCATAGCGCAAAGCATCATCGGTTGGGGCCGTGTATAGGCCATCGGGCCAAAAACCTTGGTCTAGTAAGCCCAGTTGAAAGAGCGGCTTATTATTTAAGAAAAGTCGATTTACCCCAGCTTCATCTTTTTTGACACTAATTTTACGCATTCCAAAATAGCTCGAGACTTCATCAATCACGCTCTCCCCGTCTAAGAGGCTCAGTTTCAAGTCATATAAGAAAGGTTCATCGGGTGTCCAGCGTTTGGCATTAAAGATGCTTACCTTTAGAGGGGTGCCAAGAGGACCGGTCGCTTCTTTAATGATCTTGCCATCGGCTACAATGCTAGCTTTTAGACTCAGGTTTGCCTGAGTGCTTCCGTGAATCGTAGGTTCTATAGTTAAGATGTTGTTGTCGATATCAGGCGTGAGTTTGAGGTCGGCAATGTTTAGTTCTGGAACAGGCTCGAGCCAGACCGTTTGCCAGATGCCGGTGCTTGGGGTATACCAAATGCCATTAGGTTCCCTTACTTGTTTGCCTCTGGGTTGCGTGCCTGCATCTACCGGGTCTATGACACTGACAACCAGTTTTTGCTTGCCCTCAGGTTTGAGCGCGTCCGTAATGTCAAATGTAAAACTGTCATAACCCCCTTTATGACTTCCTATTTCTTGATCGTTTACCCATACCTTGGTTTCCCAGTCAACCGCACCAAAATGCAAGAGGATGCGCTGACCCTGCCAATCCTGTGGTAAATCAAAGTTGCGATGATACCAGAGTTTGCGCTCATCTGCCCTTAGCGCCACACCAGACAGGGCTGATTCAATAGGGAAAGGTACCAGAATTTGCCCATCAAAGGTTTTGGGTTCGCCGCTGCGTTTGCCTGTTAACTTATAATCCCAAAGGCCGTTTAAGTTTAGCCAGCTTGAACGCTCGAGCTGAGGTCTTGGGTATTCAGGGTGCACATTGTCGGGGCTAACTTCCTTGGCCCAGTGTGTTTGCATAGGGGTTGCAACGGCCTGGCGAATATGAATTTGATGATTGATTGCGTAGGCTGTCCAGGTAATACCTATAAATGCCGCAATCGACCCTAGCAAAATAAACAGGGGGCGAAGCTGGACAGACAAGCTGCGCTGATCAACACCTACTTGAATAATGCCCGTTCTCACCAGCAAAAGCTGCATGACTGCGCCTAAAAGCAAAAAGAAAATAACGGTTATGGCTAAACCGGTAAAGCCAAAAATGCCAAACCCTTGGGTACCAAGGGCAACAGGTAGCGTCATGAGTTCTTCAGAATAAGTAATGATAAAGGGCCAGAAAAAATTATTCCATGCGGTGATAAAGGTATAAATAACCAAGACAACCGTGATCACGCGGTTGACCGGAATATAAACACCCCAAAGAATGCGCCATTCACTCGCGCCATCTATAAAAGCAGCTTCTCGCAGTTCGTTAGGTACTTGGTCAAAATAGTATTTAAAGGCCAAAATGGTCAGGGGCGCAATAATTTGAGGTAATGCAATACCAATATAATTGTTGGCCCAGCCAACCTTTGCCAAATCAATAAATAGCGGTACAAATAAAATTTCTTTTGGAATAATAATGCCAGCCATGAGGAGCCAGAAAAGTAGGTTTTTTCCAGGAAAGTCAAGGCGTGAAACGGCGTAAGCGCAAGGGGCAGAGAGCAAAATGGTCATAACCGTGACAAAAACAGAAATGCCAATGCTATTGGCGTACCATTTGAGTTCCAGGCTCTCAAGGAAGTCTTTGGAGCGCAAGCCTGTCAAAATATCGCCAAACGAATAAAAAAGAGACTTAAAGACGGCAATAGGGTTAAAAACTTGAAAAATAGGGTAGACCCAGGCTGCCGCAATAAGCAGGGTCAAGAGGGTAATAATAAGACCTCGAGCCTTAAGTTTAGAACGCGAGATCATAGCGGGATGCCTCTCTGGATAATACATTTGAGAAAGTTTCTAACATGAATACAATCAATCTTTGAGGCTCGCAAAAATTTGTCAAGAGTGCTGAGTCTATAAGGGTCTAGGCAATAAGCTAAACAAACCCCAAGCCCATAAGGTCTAAAATGCTTGAATTGAGTGATAGTAAGCATTGATATGCCTACTTCTGTTTACAAAACTAAGCTGCGATTTAGCCTTTAAGCCCAGCTGTCATCATAATGCCTTCAGTAACACGTTTTTGGAAAATGAGGTAGGCAGTTACCACAGGCAATCCTGCCAGAATCGCCATTGCCATTGTTCTGGCGTAGCGTACACCAAAAGCATCTTGAACCTGAGT
>JAHEBB010000467.1 GCA_024642575.1 Trueperaceae bacterium
GCTCGAGCTTTCTTAATAGGGATTTTATATACTTCCCTATCCTTGAGTTAAGTGCCCTGCATCATTTTCCTGATGTGCCCAAATGCTGACACTGTAATTCGATTTCCGACTCCCTTGTAAGACAACTACGGATGTAAAACCAGACAATGTCCTATAGGGTGAGTCTGTGGTGTTTTGTGCGTTTAATGCAACCTAAACGCCTAACCAAAGAAAGCGGCTTTACAAAACATTTCAACCTCTAAAGGAGGTGGCAAATGAAAAGGCGCAGTATATATCTAAGAAATCTTAGTCTATTGGGGATCTTTTTTATAAGTTTAATGACCTTAGTAAGTTGTAATCAAAATACATCGCCAAAACCACCTGCAGAGTACTTTGGCGAATCAATTAGAGTCTTTTCGGGTCAACTTGAAAACTATACCTACGGCGAAGCCAAGCTTGTGGCTATACCAAACCCTTTTGTTGAAGAATGGTTTGGGGAAGGTAAGATATTAGGCAATGGTAGCTTCAGCTTTGAACTCCCTGAAACTGTTGAAGATACGTACTTGTTTGGTCGACTTAGCGATTTTCAGGATGACTACTACACAGATAACTGCAACTTGCAAGTAACACACCCTCAGACAAAATACCTCATGGTTATTTTTATTGGTGCCCTACAAAATGAAAAAGGCTTCGGAGTGATGGTTGAGGCGACTCGTCTTGAGGCTTCAGGTTTGACCTGGTCGGAAGAGCCCAGCATTCAAACTGGAGATGCCATTGTGTACCGCAGCTATGCTGATACTGAAGGCAGTGTTACAGGAAGTTGCAGCACCTATGATGAATATACAGGTAGCACATTTACTCAGACTTATCATCTGAACTACAAGCCTGGATGGAACCTTACCGTTATTGAATATAAAGATATTGACCCATCTACTGGCGCACCTAAAGCAATGAGTATATCAACTCGCATTCCTCCTGAGGATTGTCAGTGGTTTTTTATCGCATCCCCTGAATACCATGTTCTCAAAACGCAAGAAGATGTTGACGCCCTAAGTGAGGTTACGGTTATCGACGGCGATCTCATTTTAGAGCCAACCGTTATCTTGGATTTATCTCCACTAAATGGTTTGACCAAAATTACAGGACTGCTTAGTCTACAAAACAACCCTGTCCAAAGCAGTCTGTCAGGTTTTAACGCTTTAGAGTCCGTCGGCTACTTTCAGATTCACGGCAACAGTGATCTAAATGTAATCTCTGGTTTCGAAAACCTGAAAACCCTAATAGAACTAGGTCTTTCAGGTAACCCAACCTTGAGTTCTATTTCTGGCTTTGGGGATCTCCAAATAATAGAGGGAGGGTTTAGTATTGAAGAAAATACCGCCTTAACCTCCATTTCAAGCTTTAGCAAATTAAAAACAGTAGGTTGGCTCACCTTTGGAGCTAATACCTCGCTAAGCTCCTTACCTAACTTTGAGGTTCTAGAAACCATTAATAATGGGTTAAATATCTTTAATAATCCTGCCCTAACATCCATATCTGGTTTTGATAGTCTCAAAACTACAGGGGAGTGGTTCGGCATTATGGGAAATCCTTCGTTAAGTTCCATTTCTGGTTTTCGTTCTTTAGAAACTTTAAATGGCCTCTATATAGGAGCTAATACTGCCTTAGACTCCATCAATGGTTTCGATAAGTTAACGGCTTCAGGCATTAAAGGTCAATCTGAAATAAGTAATAATCCCATTTTTAATTGCTCTATTGCACCCCAAAAAGACCTGCCCTTCTTACCTATAAACGTATCCACAGGTAACCAAGTTAACTGCCCTACTACTCCCTAGCCAAGCAGATTTACTTGTATACCTGTTTCATCAGCCCTAAACAGCTACTTTACCTATGCTCTTAAGATTGGTCACCTTCCCAAAACTTGGAGCTAACAATTCCAATCTGGTCAAAATGGAATCGCTTTTCGTCAAAGCTTTCATAGCGCTAAAGGAGGTCAGTGATGTTAAGAGCTAAATATGTAGGGCAGGTCTTTTACTTTTTCTTGACCAGTTTTCTGTTTACTTTCTTAGGTTGTAATCAGAGTGTTTCGAACCCTCCACCTCAGCTTAGCTATGGGGAATCGGTTCGGGTGTTTTCGGGAAATCTTGATTCCTATGAAGGTGGCGCATCTGAGCTTGTTGCCGCGCCCATGCCCTGGTGGCCTTCAGAGTATCTTGGTCTTGGCAGTCTTAAGGCAAATGGTCAATTTAACTTTGAACTTCCCAAAACCCCCTCCTTAGATCCCTCAGGAACCCTAAGCTATTTGTTATTTGATTTTTTTTCGTTAACCTGTAAGGACTTACCTTTACCATTGCCAAATGGTGACGCTCTTGTCCTACCAGTACTTGCACTGGTTGCAAAACAAGGTGACATGGAAGTAGGTAGCCTAGTTGAGGCAACGACTTCTATTGCACAGTGGTTTGGCAATATTAATTCACCAGCTAGTCTTAAGGGTGGAGATAGTCTCGGATTACGTGTTTATTCTGAATCTAAAGCATCGGTTAAAACAGACTGCTTTATGGCGACAGATGAAACTACCCAGGTCAGTGTTTCTTTAGATCTAAACTTCCAACAAGGCTGGAACCTTGTTGTTATTGAAGCGAAAGTAGTTGATTCTTTAGGCAATACTAATAAGGCAAGTGTCGAGACTCGAGTATTACCCAAAGAAGTCAAATGGTTCTATAACGCTAATGATTATGGTCCCACAACTTGCATAGAAACCGTTACCATTCCAGATGAGGGCTTAGCTAATGCCATTCGCATACAAATTGGCAAGGATTTTTCAGACGATATCTGTCTTGAAGACATGCAGAACCTGTCCTACCTGGATGCAGGGTATCTTGAACCTTACACCATTTCAGACATCACAGGGCTCGAGTTAGCATCAAATCTTGATCGTCTGAACCTAAGTTATAACAACATTAGTAATATTAGTGCTTTGTCAGGTTTAGTCAAGTTAAGAGATTTGAGTTTAAGTTTTAACCCAATCAGTGATATCAGTCCACTGTCTGGTCTTGTGAATTTAACTTCGCTAGATATGGTTGCTGACTTGATAAGTGATCTTGGCGCATTAGCAAACTTAAAGAACTTAGAATTTCTGTATCTTGATGGTAATACAATAAGTAAGATTGATGGTCTTTCTGAGCTAGATCAACTCCAATTTCTAAACCTGGGTTACAACACGATTAGTGATATAAGTCCATTAGCAGGATTGATAAACTTAGAAACCCTTTACCTATTTGGGAATAGCATAAGTGACCTAAGGGGCTTAACTAATTTAGATCACTTGATTAGCCTTTACCTCAATTACAATAAAATCAGTGACCTCAGTCCTTTAACAAAACTAGTGAACCTGACCGAACTCGAGCTTATGGAAAATAGTATTACTGATATTAGTGACCTCTCAGGATTGGTGAACATGCAGGCACTCTATCTTGATGGTAACAGCATCAGTAATATCAGCCCATTATCAGCACTAACAAACCTAACTTTTGTTCAAATCACTTCAAACCAGATAAGCGATCTCGGTCCCTTGACAAGCTTGGAGAAATTAGCTGGCATTTACCTTGGAAACAATAATATTAGTGATCTTAGCCCTCTAGTGAGCATGGTAAACTTACAGAGTTTATACCTAAATAGTAATCATATTAGCGATATTGGTTCTCTGTTTAACTTGGTAAATTTGAGTGATCTTAATTTGAGTCTGAATCCTATAAGTGATATTAGCTCAGTGGCTAACTTAGAAAATCTAATGTTTCTTGAATTGAGTGATAGCAACATTAGCGAAATAGTAGCTTTATCAACACTGGTTAATATAAATAGTCTTGATCTAAGGAATAATCTAATCAATGACATTCAGGCTCTGGTAGATAACCCAGGTTTGGGTAAAGATGACAACCTCTTAGTTAGTGGGAATTGTCTTGATCTGAGTACCCCTCCTGACTCTAGCAACATAAGCACTTTAAAGAAACGTCAATTTGCCTATTTTGAATATAGCCCACAGAAAACCTTAGGCTGTCCTTAAGACCTCAGTTCTTAAACCTTTCAAGTAAAAAGCTCGAGCCAATCAATTGCTCGAGCTTTTCTATCCTTTCCGACGTTCTGTAGGTCTTGCTACGGCAATACCTCTTTCATCTGTATAGTCTTAAGCTAATGCCTAACTATCCCCTAGCTACCGTTGGCGCGCTGGTTGTAAGTCCAGAGGGGCGTATTTTAC
>JAHEBB010000468.1 GCA_024642575.1 Trueperaceae bacterium
GGCCGAAACAGAGAGTTTGGTTTAAAATCGACCCTTTTACGCTGAAAAGAGGATTAGCGCAAATTTCTATTATGCGTCAGGGACACTATTTCTGCATTTTAAAAACTCCGAACTCAGGTTAATTTAGACTTTTTTCGGACTTGGTATTATTTGTGGAATAATCTTAAGGATTGCAATGTTTTTGCTGCAATTATGCTAAACCGATTCGGAAACTAAAAACTTGGATAATATAAATGAAACAGTAGGTAAAGCTGCCACGATAGTCCATAAAACTATTTGGAATTTGCTAATAACTTTTTTAAATAGACGTAACTAAATTAGCAAATGGTTATTTCAATTTTAGGGGGGAATTACAATTTTTACAGCGATAGATTTGTCTTGAACGCGTTTTACTATAAATGAAGAGAAAAGTTTTAGGGAAATATAGGGATGTTTTTGAAGGTATCTGGAAATGCGAAAGATATATTCTGGATTGGGCTAACTATTATTTAAGATGCCGCGATCTGCAAGCTCGAGCTGACACAAAATGAATTCAAGATAGTCTTGATCTGAAGCAACCCCTTGCTCAATACGCTTTTGCATAAAAGCCACACGTTTGCCAAGCTCCACTTCGTTCATTTGATGAATGGTATCAGGTACCTCTGTGAACGTATTTTCTCCCATGTTGTCCTAACCTTCCAGCACTATCCCATACTTAGCTGGCATCATAACTGGCGAATTCTTACAAAATTCTTACAAATCGTTATTCGCTCGAGCTTTGCTACTCCCAAGGGAACGTCTTGCTCAATCGAAGCGTTCATTTCGCTAGGCTCTTGCGGAGTATAGACACATAAAAGATTCAAAAACATATAGCGTGTACCACCAGCTCTCTTGCCTAACTATAACGTGACTGACCTAAGTTTTGTCTGAGAATAAGTCGCAGATAAGTCGCAGATTCGGATTGAGTTTGCCTTTTTAAGAAGTCATATTTCAGCAAGACTTCTATCGAGCTAGCCGTCCTTGGTTGAGGCCTGAATATCGAGTGGAAAAGACTCTGCCAAGCTTGGGGCAAGTTTTGCTAGAAACAAAGAAAAATTTAGCTATAGTTTAGGTAACGTAGCGAAAGTTTAGCTATCCTCAAAAATGACTAAAAACCCTCCTTGATTTTTCGTTTCAAGGAGGGTCAAGGATTTAAGGCGAGCTATTTGAAAAAAGTTAAACAGCCAGGATTTTGGCAGTTTCGTATAACTCCCAATCAAACTCTTTCTGACCTTCAAAAACTTCCTTTAAGGGAACTCTGACGGTACCGCGTTTGTCGATACCCACCATGACGCCATGACGACCGCTAATTAATGATTTTACAGCTTCATAACCTAACCTCGACGCTAAAACTCTGTCTCGAGTGCTGGGTGAGCCGCCCCGTTGCATATGTCCTAGAATGCTTGTTCGGACTTCGTAGCCACACTTTTCTTCAAGCTGTTTTTGCAGAGCTAGCGCGCCACCAGGAAAAGCACCTTCGGCAACCACGATGACGCTCGAGAGTTTTCCACGCTCTTTTGCTGCAACAATGGTGTCCAAAATACTCTGAGCATCCGACTCTGCTTCGGGTACTAAAATCGCCTCTGCACCACCTGCGACGCCAACATAAAGTGCAATATGACCAGCATGTCTACCCATGACTTCAACCAGAATGAGCCTGTCATGGCTTGCTGCAGTATCCCTTAGGCGGTCAACCGCATCAAGGGCGATATTTATGGCCGTATTAAAGCCAATGGTGACATCTGTGCCGTAAATATCATTGTCAATGGTGCCTGGTATCCCAACGACAGGAATGTTGTGCTCATCATAAAGTTTAGATGCACCGCGAAAGGAACCGTCTCCGCCTATAACAACCAGACCTTCGATGCCATGCTTTGTCAGAGTCTCTGCCCCTTTTGCTCTACCTTCGGGTGTATAAAAATCTTTGCATCTAGCTGTTCTTAAAATGGTGCCGCCTTTTTGAATGATATTCGCAACGCTTCTTGGCCCAAACTCTTCAATATTGTCGTCTAGGAGTCCTTGGTAACCTTGATAAACGGCAGAAATCCTTAGATTTTTAAAGATTGCAGTTCTTACTACTGCCCGAATGGCAGCATTCATGCCAGGTGCGTCACCACCACTTGTCAAAACAGCAATATGCTTCATCTTCTAACCTCACTCGAGTTGATTACAATTCTAAACATGGGGTAAAAACTGTGTAGATATACTTTCTATTACACAGAAACGTACATAAAAGTAGTATCTCACTAATTGCTGTTATCGTCTAGCCCTTGACCTACGTTTAAGTCTGACATGGTTTGACCCTTCTCCTGAGCTATTTGTTTGTGACCTTTGTCCAAGGTACACAAAAAAAGCTTGCTAGATTAAATCCATTGCCAATAGGCTCGGATGCAAAGACGCAAAACCTCTAATGGGACATCTTGGGGATTGCTGAGCACGTGATGTCACCGACCAAGCCTTGACTGCTTGTGAGGTCGAATATGTTAGAAACAAGAACCTGGAGTTTTGTTTGCGCTGTTCTACTTTTTATGAGCGCATGCTCGAGCCAAGCACCTCAACCCACGTTTATCACGCGACCCGAAATAAACCTTAAACTGGATATTAGGCTTGAAGATTCCCCCAAATTTCCTCCTATAAAAGCTGGACACCTTAAGAAAAGTCATCAGTGGCGGAGTTTAGCTCAACTTGAAGCTGAGCCTGCTTTTACGATTCATGGGTTTGCCGAAGGTAACGATGTTCCTGATATAAATCAAGGCCATCTTTCCTTGCTTAATATGCAAAAGGCTTGGAAGAAATCCAAAGGAAACGGGGTAGTGGTTGCTGTAATTGATAGTGGTGTAAATAATTCGGACTCTCTAACCGAGGTTTTGCTTCCTGGATATGACTTTGTGAATGAGCAAGCTTTTCAAGTGGATGAAAGTGGGCATGGAACGGCAGTTGCCACGCTAATTGCGGGGCGAGGGCCGTTCTGGGGGATGGCCCCTGAAGCTAAACTGTTACCCTTAAAAGTGCTCGATAAATATAATCAAGGCTCGAGCCACGATTTAATCAGGGCACTCCTTTTTGCAGGTGATATGCTCGAGGGGCAACCAAATCCTAATAAGGCAGATGTTATCAATTTGAGCCTAGGGACGCCCACGTATAGTGAAGCCTTAGAGGAAACCATTTTGCGGCTGAGAGATGCAGGTATCTGGGTCATTGCTGCAACAGGCAATGAAAGTTCTTCCGTGGCATATCCAGCTAAATTTCCAGAGGTTATTGGGGTTGGAGCGGCAGAAGTTGAGTCCTCAAGGTGGCAGCTTGCACCTTATTCAAATAGGGGAGAAGGGCTTGATGTTTTAGCACCTGTAGGTGGCTGGACACTGACAAATACGGGGCTTTATGCCGAATCAGGTTTACTTAGTTTTGGCCTAGAGGCAGAAAGGTTTCACGGTACTTCCTTTGCCGCAGCCGAGGCCAGTGGTTTAGCTGCTCTTATGATCGCGAGCTTTGGACATGCCCTAAGCCAAGAGGTGTTTACCTTCACTCTGACGGATCTCAATCAGGTAGGCTGGGATGAGGATTCTGGTTTTGGTCTGATTAATCCGTTGGCTGCACTTACTGCGCTCGAGCTGAGACCTGAAAAGAGTAAAGAAGATATTCTCATTCAGATTCTTGATCCCGGAAGTTTGCAAGAAATGTCTCGTAGTTATTCAGGTCTTTCTTCCAACCTAGCCTTGACCCCTGGCAGCTATCACCTGCGAATCTGGAAAGATCAAGATAAAAACGGCTTATGGTCAAGAAGTGAGCCTTACTATTGGACTAAGGACCCATTAAAACTTAGCAGCACGTCTTTAAAAGAGTTAACCTTAACCCTTAGTTATCTTAAGGAATAGTGCTCAAGGATTGCCCTAGATTTTTAAAATAAGTCTGGCTTATTCCCTAAGCTGGTTCTGATATAAATTATTGACTTGATTTTTATCTCTAAGCTTGGGCATTTATAGGCGTTTTTTTTCATAAATTTGCCTATCAAACTGCTGTAATAACTGGAATGATTAGCGAATTTTCTAAACAACTAAAATGACGATCTTGACCTTAAACTTTGGATCTATTAGACAAGTTCGGTAATAAGGCGATGAATCCTCAGTTTTTCTTTCTGTGACAGACTTTCTTGGCACAATGAGAAGGATTGTTAAGAAAAAGCTAGAAACACTGTATCAGACAACGAAAC
>JAHEBB010000082.1 GCA_024642575.1 Trueperaceae bacterium
TTTGCCAAACTTCTTGCCAGCACTTGGAATATAGCTGCTACCTTCCCCACAACCTCAATAGATGCCAACTTTGCCAGTAGCGCTTATGTTCAAACGTTAGCAAAGCACCCTCAAGGCTTAAAAATGGCCCAATACACCAGCCTGTTTGACCAAATCCAAGTTATTTTATACGGCTTAGCCACGGGGCAAACTGACCCTAGCAAAGCAGCGCAAGTTGCAGGCGAGTGGTCACAGATCATGCAGACAGCTTTAGCAGGCATTAGCGTAGCCGCCCCCAGCTTTAGGTCATTTGTTGCTCAGGGTTCACAGCACTGCATTATTACCAGCAATGACTTTTACACCAAGACCGAGAGTGGCACCAAACTGCTTGATTGGCTAAGTGATTATTTGACTGATAAATCTATTTCAAGTGTTGTGCCTGCTTTACCCTAGCGAGCACCTTTCTCTCTTGAAAACCCAGTACAGATTATTTTAGAAAGTAAGGAGGATGACGTGGCTACCTTTGACGCTTATGCCATCACTGACACCTTAAATGATAACCTTTTAAATGTTGTAGCAAATAGGCTCGAGGCAAGGGGTAAACACCCTTTCTTCAACCAAATGCTAAACGAGTATTTGGACATTATGGACATTGATTCGGCGCAGTCTGTTCTGGACTTGGGCTGTGGAACAGGGGTTGCGGCAAGGGCGATTGCCAGACGTAGTGGGTTTAAAGGCAAAGTTCTAGGCATTGATATAAGTGCATTTCTTGCCAAACTTGCTGCACAGCTTGCTAAAGAGGAGGGTTATGAAGACAGCTTGTCTTTTAAGGCAGGGGATTCAAGAAGCCTCGAGCTTGCTGACTCGAGCTTTGATGCTGTCGTGCTCCATACTTTAGTCAGTCACCTTGATAATCCCTTAGCGGCCCTTCTAGAAGCCGCCCGTGTTGTTAAACCAGGCGGGATGATTGGCATTTTTGATGGCGATTACGCCTCTTTAACATTTAGTCATGAAGACCCAACCCAGGGTCAGCAAAATGACCAAATTATTGTTGAGTCTGTCGTTACTCAACCACGTATTATGCGGCAACTACCTCGCCTACTTAAACAAGCAAAACTAGAATTTGTCGCGTCTAAACCCTATGTACTCACTGAGGTTGGAAAATCCGATTTTTGGACTCCTGCCCTTAATTCTTTTGAAAAGCTTATGCCTGCTTCTGGTTCCGTGTCTGAAGCTCGAGCAACTGAAATCATTCAGGGCATTTTTGCAGATTCTGAGAAGGGGGTATTTTTTGGCTCGAGCAATTATTACAGTTATATTGCCAAACGTCCTATAAGTACATAAAGCAAAAGTGACCCAAGTTAATTGCCAAAATTATCAAAAGGGAGTCTGAAAAAATGGAAGATCAATCCTTAGAAGCTTTACAAAAAGAGTTTCTCAAATACCTTGGTCGAGAACTGACTCAAAAGGAGCTGGAATCAAAAAAAGACCTCTTTTTAGGCCAGCTCGAAAACTTTAAAATGATCTACAGGTGGCAATCCAAACTTGACCTCGTTGAACCTGCGACAGTTAGCAGTTTGTTGTTACCTGATCGAGTTGCTAATGAATGATAACGATATTGTGTTTTCTTCTATTAGCGAAACAGCTAAAAGAATTAAAGCTCGAGAACTATCTCCAATTTCATTAACCGAACTCCTTTTAGAACGAATTGAAGAAAAAGACCCTTCGCTAAATAGTTTTATTACGGTTACTTCGGCGTTAGCCAGAGAGCAAGCCAAGCAAGCAGACAAAGAAATAGCTCAGGGTCATTATCGTGGTTCTTTGCACGGCATTCCCATTGCTTTAAAAGATTTGTATGCAACTAAAGGCATTCGAACAACGTTTGCTTCTAATGCCTATAAAGATTGGCTTCCTGATTTTGATGCAACAGCTTGGAGCAAATTAGCAAACGCAGGTGCCATTCTTGTTGGAAAAGCAAATTTATCTGAATTAGCAGCAGATGGAACAGGCACAAATAGTGCTTTTGGCCCGATTCATAACGCCTGGAATCATGACTTCATAAGTGGTGGCTCGAGCGGTGGCTCAGCAGTTGCTGTTGCTGCTGGCTTATCATTTGGAGCACTTGGTAGTGATACTGCTATGTCCATAAGACAACCAGCCGCCCTAAACGGGCTAGTTGGCTTAAAACCTACCTTTGGACGAGTAAGTAAATATGGGGCATTAACACTTTCTTTTTCATTAGATCATGTAGGACCCATGACCCGAACGGTTAGAGATGCTGCTCTAATGCTCCAAGTCATAGCAGGTCATGATGGTAAAGACCCTACAACTGTCAATACACCGATACCTGACTTTAGTTGTAAATTAGGTCAAAGTATAAAAGGCAAGCGCATTGGCGTACCAAGAAATGACTTTTTTACGCATACTGATCCTGAGTGGCTTCAAGCTACTGAAAAAGCTCTATCAACTCTATCTGCTTTAGGAGCAGAAATTGAAGATATTAGTTTGCCAGATATCAATGACTTAGAGTCTCTAGGCTTTGCAATTATCTTTGCAGAGTGTGCAAGTTTCCATGCAGATAAGTATCAAAAAAAACCAGAAAGATTTGGTGCAAGGGGCCATCTTTTTATTACCTTTGGTCAACAACTCTCAGGGGTTCAGTATATACAGGCTCAGCGCGCGAGAAGAAAAATTTCCGAGAGCCTACTTCCCATTTGCGCCCAGTTTGACGCTTTAGCTTTACCCACTTCAAATGTAGAAACAGCCGTTTTTGGACATGATGTAGCTAGCGCGAAAAATACTATTCCCTTTAATGCACTAGGTTTACCCGCCATAACTTTACCTTCTGGCTTTGACAAAAACGGTATTCCTATAGGTCTTCAGTTAGTAGGGCAGCCGTTTGGTGAAGTAGAGCTTTTTTCTGTAGCCCATGCTTACGAACAAGCAACCGACTTTCATCTGCAACATCCTGAGCTCTAGGCGAGCACGTGATAGCAGAAAACTTCCTGAGGCACGAGCAGTGTAAAAGCTATAAGGTCGCCCTTTTACCCGACATGGTACTGACTAAGAAAAGGGGCAAGCAGCTTGAGGAAAAGCTAAGTTTGCCTAACATCTGATAAATAATATGAATCACATTTTAGTCAAGCTTTTTGTAAAAACTTGAGAGGGAAAAGTCGTGAGCCAACCACTACAGCTCGAGCTTTTAGGGCATTTCCAACTTATCTATCAGGGCAAGCAGCTTGAACTTGGCTCGAGCCGCGCTCAAGAACTTTTAGCTTACTTGCTTCTTCATAGACAGCAACCCCAACTAAGACAGCAAATAGCTTTTGCATTTTGGCCAGATTCAGATGACGCGCAGGCACGAACAAATTTACGGCAGCTCCTCCATCATCTTCGTCTGGTCTTACCCGAAGCCGAAACCTTTATAGACATCAGGCTTAAAACTTTACAGTGGCGACCAAATGCACCCTATCAATGTGACTGTGAAGACTTTGAAACGCTGTTTAGACAAGCTACAAACCTCGTAAAAGAGAGTAACGCTGCTGCAAGCAAAATGCTTGAAACAGCAATTGCAATTTACCAAGGCTCACTTTTACCCAGTTCTTATGAAGAATGGGTCTTGGCTGAAAGGGAACGATTTCACCAGAAAGCTTTAGAAACGCTCGAGCTTCTTATAAACCTTCTTGAGCAAGAAACTAGCTTTAACAAAGCCATTGACTATGCTGAGCACCTGCTACGCCTTGATCCTTTACAGGAAACCACCTACAAAAAGCTTCTGGATTTGCATGCTCTTAAAGGAGACAGGGCTAGCGCTTTACACATTTATCATCGTTGCGCTAACATCTTTCAACACGAACTAGGTATAGAGCCAAGTCTTTCTCTGCGAAAAGCCTTCGATGAGCTGCTTGACGCTGAAACGGAACCAACCCTAAGTCAAGAACAAACAGCGTCTATAACCTACAGGCTTCCGCTTATCGGGCGCAAAGATTCTTGGGAAAAGCTGCTAGCTTGCTGGAACCAAGCCAAAATAGGGCAAACGCATTTTGTCCTTATTGCAGGTGAGGCAGGTATCGGCAAGACCCGCCTGGCAGAAGAGCTTTTAGACTGGGTAGCACGGCGAGGGTATGCTCAAGCCCGCACCCGTTCTTTTGCCACTGAAGGACAACTTGCCTACACCCCTATAGTAGAACTGCTGCGCAGTGAGGCTTTAAAAGAAGGCTATCCAAACGAAGTGGTTTGGCTTTCTGAATTATCCCGACTACTTCCTGAGGTATTGGTCAGACATCCAGATGTGCCAAATCCTGAACCCCTCAATCATAACTGGCAGCGTCAACGCCTATTTGAGGCGATCGCTCAAACATTTCAAAAGCAAGTTCATCCTTTATTACTACTGTTAGATGATTTGCAGTGGTGTGATCAGGAAAGCCTACAATTTCTCCAATATTTACTTCTTTCATCAAAAAAACTTCCCCTCCTTATTTTAGGAACTCTGCGCCAAGAGACATACTACGAAAATCAAACCCTAGTCAATTTTGTATTGGCGTTGCAAAAGCAAGAACTCCTGACTAGCCTTCCTTTAAAGCCTTTACAGATCACAGCAACTACAAAACTCGCAGAAATCGTATTAAACAAAAACCTAAGTGAAAGTCAGGAGGAAAGGCTGTTTAAAGATACAGAGGGCAACCCACTCTTTATTATAGAAAGCGCTCGAGCGGGCTTACTTGATCTTCCCTTTTCACATTCAGCGGTCAATACTGAAAACTCAAGCCCAAATCTTATACCCCCCAAAATTCAAGCTGTAATAGAAGAACGCTTTTCTCAACTTTCACAAGAAGCAAAAATGCTTGTCGATATTGCAGCAGTCATTGGCCAGGCTTTTGATCTTAACTTACTACTAGGCAGCAGCCAATTATCTGAAATCAATATTACTAAAGCCTTAGATGAACTCTGGCGTCGTCAAATTATTAAAGAACATAGCTTCACTGCTTATGATTTTAGCCATGACAGAATCCGTGAAGTCGCCTATGCAAAGTTAAGTAGACCAAACGCTCAATTCTTGCATAGACAAGTAGCTCGAGCCCTTAGAAATTCATATGAAAATAACCTCGATTCGGTAGCAAATCAGCTTGCCTATCACTATGAGCGCGCCGGCATGCTTACCGAAGCTATTCAGGCTTACTATCAGGCAGCAGAGGTAGCTTCAAAATATTATGCCCATGCAGAAGCCATACGGCATTTACAGCGTGGCATCGACCTACTTCAAAATTTTCCACCAAGCAAAAAAACGCTCGAGCTAGAGTTAAGTTTTCAAGCCAGTCTAGGCATATCACATGTAGCAACAAAAGGTTATTCAGGCTCTGAAGTTGAAGAGACGCTGGCAAGAGCTAAAACCTTAAGTGGAAAAATTGGCGCTCAACCTAGTGCTCCGCTTCTCCGAGCATTAGCAATCACAGCTCTTAGCAACTTAAATCTGAGTCAAGCAGTCTCTTATGGTAAGCAGTTAGAAAATCTAGCACAAGCAACACAAAGTAATATCATTTGTGTGGAAGCAAATTATGTTTTAGGCGTATCTACTTTTTGGCAGGGCAGTTTTCTTACCTCAAAACTACACTTCGAGCAGGCTCTTACAAGCTATAGGCCTGAAAATTTACCATTACATATCTCTAACTATTCTCAAGACCCTAAGATAATATGCATGGTAAGGCTAGCCTTTAGTTTATGGTATTTAGGCTATCCAGATAATGCATGGTCAAAAGTCAATGAAGCTCTTGCCTGCGCCCGTAATTTAGATCATTCACCTACGCTACTCTACATCCTTCATATTGCAAGCGCGATTGCTGCCTTGAAGTTTGATCTTCAAGCAACTAGAGATTATGCAGTAGAAGCCTGTATTCTGGCAGAAAAATCTCAATCTACCTATTGGCTTCATGGTGTTAAGGTTTTTAAGACCTGGGCCTTAACTAGCCTCAAGAATAAACCCACAGATTTCTCGATTTTTGAGGAATATTGGAATTCCTCCCTCACAGGTCTTAATCACATATATATTACCGCTATCATGGCTAAAAGATTTCTGCAACTTGGGAAATGGCAGGAAGGTCTTGCTTGCGTTGAGTGGGGTTTAGATTATGGAAAAAAGCACAACCTAATGTGCGATGCTTTTGAGCTAACCTACTTAAAGGGATTATTCTTACTAAACTTACATAATGATTATGGCGAAGCAGAAAAGTTATATCATCAGACTATAGCTATTGCTCAAAAACAAGAAGCGAAATGGGTGGAACTACTTGCCGTAACAGCGCTTTGCCAACTTTGGCAAAAACAAGGCAAAAAGCATGAAGCCTTTCTTAGGCTCTCGGAAATCTATTCCTGGTTTAGCGAGGGCTTTGACAACCCTGATCTCAAAGCAGCCAAAGCGCTGCTCGAGCAACTCGTCTAAAAACTTGACCTGAACCAAAATTAGTTTACCCCTATCGAAATCGCATAAAATCATCCCTCTAGTTTAAGAACGTTCCTTAGAACGCTTTTAGAACGCTCGATTTATTAGGCTTTCTCCAAAGGCAATTTACGAAAGGAGGAAGCAAGCAATTCGCTTTAGCCATTTTTGGTTATGGATAAATCCCTACCTACCCAACTTTTCACAGTACGACTATGGCAAGAAAGCTGTAAGGAAGCAGCAGACTTTCGCGCCAAAGTTCAACATGTGCTCAGTGGCGAAACTAGGTACTTTAGCGACCCTCTAAAAATGGTGACGTTTATGCTCGCTAAATATCAAGATCAAGAAGAGGAACGATTGGTATTGCCTGAAGATTGAAAGTGTAGGGAAATAAATAGTTAGCTCGAGGGAGACTAAAAAAGGTTGGCAGAGAATAGTATTTAAAAGCCCCAGTTGGAATCAGTAAGCTTTACGCAAAACCTTTTAAGGAGGAAAAATGTCAGAACCAATCTACATCATGTTTCAGCTAAGAATGAACGAAAGCTGGTATCAGCTGAGCGCAGAAGAGCAAAATAAAATCCTAGACCAAATTGAGACTATCAATAAAGACTCGGGTGAGGAATCACTCATTTTATGCGAATCTGGTTGGTCAAATGACGAATGGCAATTTTTTGGTATTTCCAAACATCAAAGTTTAAAAAAGATGCAAGAAAACTACCAACGTTTATCTGAAATTCATTGGGTTCGTCATACAACTTCAAAATCCATTCTTGGTACGAAGTGGAGCCGTTCTTAAGAGATTAAACCACGTCTTGATAAAAAATAGTTTTCTTGTTTTAGGCAAGTCATTCAATTTCGAGGAGGAATAATGAGCTACGAACTTAAAGGACGCATTCTCGAGGCATGTGACTGCAACGTACTCTGCCCATGCTGGATTGGCGAAAACCCTGATAATGGAACTTGTGACGCGGTGCTTGCCTATCAAATAGATCAGGGAGCAATAAACGGCGTTGGTATGTCTGGGCGAACTGTCGCTTATGCAGCGCATATCCCAGGCAATATCTTTGCGGGAAATTTCAAAAGTGTTGTTTTCATAGATGATGGCTCGAGCCAAGAGCAGCATGATTTGCTCGCCCAAGCTTTTACCGGAAAACTTGGCGGACCACTTGCAGATTTAGCTCAGCTTACGGGTGAATACCTTGCGGTAGAGAGTACTCCTATTCTGTTTACCATTGAAGGTGCTAAAGGCAACCTCACCATTGGTTCCACCACCGACCCCATTCTTGATACCGAGCTTGCCCCCTATACCGATAGAAATGGCAATACAACCCAACTTGTCGATAGTGTTTTTTCGACCATTCCCGGTTCACCTGCCTGGGTAGGTAAAGCCACCCATTTTAAGCGCAAGACTGCCCAGTACGGGATAAAGGATTTGAGCCTTAATGGCCGCAATGCTGTACAGGGTAACTTTCACTTCAAAGCCTAATGGTGGCAATGAAATATCTTATTTAGTGAGAAGGCGAGTTTCAAGATATAAACCTGCTATTTCTTTAGCAATCTAAGGAGCCATGATTCAAAGCACTCTGAAACAGTCAGAAAATCATAAACTAAACTGGTTAAATCCCCAGCATTTTAGTGTCATCCTAGTGATAGCTTTAAGCCTTTTTGCCTGGTTTCTTCTGTGGTACTGGGGGCAGTCACCTAATTCACGGTATTTGCAGCATCAATCTCTAGTGTACACCTTCAAGCATCCTGCTTTCTTTTTACTTTTTATCCTAAGCTGGCTACTTATGACAATGGCTATGATGCTACCCACTACCTTACCCCTCATTAAGCTTTTTCAAAAACTTATTCGCCCACAGAAGAAACAAGGGCAGTTATTTACCTTACTCATAGTAGGCTACCTAACTATATGGATAATTTTTGGCCTACTTGTTTACCTCCTAGATGGTGCATTCCATATTTTTGTTGCCTATAGTCCCTGGCTTAATAACAGTAGCTGGGTATTCGCATCTCTCATCTTGGTAGTTGCAGGCATTTACCAATTTACTCCTCTTAAATACCAATGTCTTGATAAATGCCGCAGTCCCCTTAGTTTTGTGACAGCACATTGGCGGGGAGGGTCGGCCAGACAAGAAGCCTTTTTGCTGGGTATAAGCCACGGTCTTTTTTGTTTGGGGTGTTGCTGGTCACTCATGCTGGTCATGTTTGCGCTGGGTATGGGCAACTTTGGCTGGATGCTGTTACTAGCAGTGGTTATGGCAGCTGAAAAAACGTTCAAGTGGGGTAAATATCTGAGGACACCTCTTGGTCTTGGGCTCATTGTCTGGGGCTGGGCACTAATCTGGTTAGCAAAACCGATGTGAGATTTTTAAGGAGATTTTGTGATTAAAACCATTCGCTCATTTGAAATACCAGCAGATAAAGACGAAGATGCCCTAGACTTTGCAAAACGCATCATCACTTACATGAATAAAAACTATTCCTTAGGAAAAATGGAGGCCTGGCTAAGTTTAAGTGGCTCACTGAGGCAGCTTCATTTTATTGGTTCCTACGAGTCTATGACCGCTTTTGAAGGGCAGTTGACATGGCAACTTAGAGATAAAACGTTTATCAATTTTGGAAAAGAAATTGAAGAGAATAACTTGCTCTTGCGTCAAAGCGATAGGCGTGAGTTTTTTAAAGTCATAGACTAAGTTTTTTAAAGGGCAAATTCTCTCTACTTGCCTGTACGAAGCAAAGTTGCACACTCTAACTCCTATGAATCTAGGTTTTCCTGTCCCACTAAACTGCCTTACGGCGAAAGTTGTGCGTTTTGCCGATTTACTAAACCCTGCCTTTTTTGACCAAACAAAGCATTGTATCAATAAGCTAGGGTTTAGTAAGTTTGAGTATCTCTATGACCATGACCCTTTATTTCGGTGTCGCAATGCCGAATTGCTTATTGATAAAAACGCGCTCGAGCAGGCTTTAGGTCTACTTAGTGAGCTTGATGGATTACTAGCAGAAGGGCTTATGGCAACAGCTCTTGTGGGTTTAAATGCCTATTCGGTAGCCCAAGTTTATACCCAACCCTACACGCATTGGTCAATTGAAAAATGTCTATCTTGTAGCCCAAACCAGCAAGAAGGTTTGATTCATATGTTTCTTGCTGCATACGCGCTTGCAATTGAGAGTAAAAACCTCGACTATGCCCTCTATCTCATTAACCGCGTTGCATTCCTGGCGAATGAATTGGGGTTAAAAAACCGCCTTAAACAAATCCGAATCAAGCAAACTAACTTAAACAAAATGGTTTAGGAAGCCTTTTACCAAGGTTGTTTTTAGCAATACACGCTAAAGCTCTAAAGCAAACTTCTACATCGTCTTGGTTACTTTTTTAAGGTTTCTTGGGGCATCCGGGTTTAGCCGCTTTGACTGAGTCAAATGTAAAGCCACGAGCTGACCGCAAAGAATTTGTTCAAAGGCTTGGCTAGCACCATGCCCTTCAGGTAGTTTTATTTCGGCATTGGCATGTGCTAATAGTTTTAGATTACTACTCATAATGGTTAAATCTGCACCTAAATCGCGTAAGCGCTGCGCTACCAGAAGGTTTGACTCGAGCGTGCCATCATCTAAGCCTAAAAGAATAATAGGATCCGTCGCGCTAACTGCGGCAATGGGGCCGTGCTGAAATTCTGCCGAGGAATAGGCCTGAGCATGAAGATAACTGGTCTCCTTAAGTTTGAGAGCCAGTTCTTGGGATGGCCCATAGGAAAGACCTCGACCCAAAATATAGGCGCTTTCCGCATGGGTGAGTCTGAGAGCTGCCCTCTCTATTCCTTCCTGATGATCAATGATACTTTGTAAGGCGTCTGGTACTTTATCCAATGCCGTTTTAAGCTCTTCACTTTCCGACCAATGCGCAACCAAGCAAGCCAGTAACATCATTTGTGACATAAAGGTCTTACTGGCAGCGACAGCTTGCTCATGTCCAGCATGTTGCTCTAGGTGATAACTAGCCGTTTTTGCCAGGCTACTTTCAGCCTGATTACTAATCGCTAGACTTTTAGCCCCCAAGTTACTTAGTGTCTCGAGCCCTTTCACCACATCGCTACTTTCGCCCGATTGGCTAACCCCAACCACCAAAGCATTTTCCAGATTCATTTTGCTGGCGTAGACCGAAAAAAGACTGGGGGGCAAACTGGCTACTGGTAAACCCAGATACTGACCTGCCAGATAAACAAAAAACGTCACGGCATTATCAGATGACCCCCTTGCCAAGGTCAAAATAAGCTTGATGTCCTGGCTTTTTAAGTGTTCAGCGACCTCCCTGACCGCTTCATCTTGCAAAATACGCCTTAGAACGGCAGGTTGCTCTCTAATTTCCTGTTCAAAATGCGTCACTGCTGACCTCCTATGGCGTCACGGACTCGGTTCTGATGGCGCTCGAGCCGCTTTTCGGCCTCATTTAAATCCACAGACGCTTTTAACATTACGATAGCTTCTCGCATCCGCCAATTACTCTTTTCCAAACTAGCTCTGGCGTCTGCGTCACTCACCCCTGCCCCGTGACTAACAATACCTACAGCACGCTCGCGGAGCTTCTTATTCTTGGGGCGCATACCTACCATAAGATTTTTATAAGCACCCCCCAAACTCACCAAAACGCTGGTAGAAAGAGCATTCAGCGCAATTTTTTGCGCTGTTCCTGCGGCTAAACGGGTAGACCCTGCTAGCACTTCTGGGCCTGTTACAAGCAGCACCGCAACCTCTGCTTCTTTTAATAAAGGCGCTTCATCGTTATTAGCAATAGCCACGGTAAAGGCACCGCGCTTTTTTGCCTCACGAATACCTGCAATGGTATAGGGGGTAAAGCCACTTGCGGCAATTCCAATAACGGCATCTAAGTCATTTACCTTGGCTTCTCTAATAGCAAAGATAGCTTCCTCTTCGTCATCTTCAGCATCTTCCCTAGCGATTTTTGAAGCACTGGTGCCGCCTGCAAGCAAATTGACCGTTTTCTCAAAGCCAAAGGTTGGCGGCAATTCTGCGGCATCTTGCATGGCTAGACGACCCGACGTGCCTGCACCTATATAAATAAGCCGACCTCCTCTGGCAAGGCGTGCTTTTATGCCTTCGGCTGCTTTTGAAAGCTCGAGCCTAGCCCCTTCAACTGCCTCAATAGCCCTACGGTTACTATCAATAATCGCTTCTATACTTTGGTCTAAAGACCACGTGTCAAGCCCTGAGTAATCTTGACTTATGCCTTCTGTTGCCATCTCAGCCCACCTTTTCCCCTAGAAAGACCCTTTACTAATTATTATACCTCTTATAGACCACTTAAAGGAACTCAACTTGGTCATTGGGAAGCAATCACGTCGAAAATTGGGCATTCTACCTTGACCTTTTCCTTTTTGTTCTTAAAAGACTTTACACCTTTCTACCCTCTGTCGTTATATCGTTTGGCTAAGGAGTAGTTATGGCAAAACATGATTTGGTCATTATTGGAGCGGGTCCAGGAGGCTATGTGGCAGCCATTCGCGCAGCACAGCTTGGCTTTAGCGTGGGGATTGTTGAAAAAGAAGAAACCTTAGGGGGAACTTGCGTTAGGGTGGGTTGCATTCCAAGTAAAGCTCTTTTAGAGTCTAGCGAGCGCTACGCTGAAATCCAAGACAAGTTTAAAGAGCATGGCATTGAGGTTAGTGCTGTAAACCTCAACCTAAAAACCCTGTTAGGGCGCAAGAATAAGGTCGTTAAGGCCAATACTGATGGCGTTGCCTTTTTGATGAAAAAAAATAAAATTGCGGTTTATAAAGGTCTGGGGGAAATCACCGCACCTGGCAACGTAACGGTTCATAGCAAAGAGGCAGAAACCTCTCTTGAAGCAGAGAAAATCATCATTGCTACAGGTAGCAGTGTCGCTAGCATTCCAGGTGTCAGCCCCGATGGAGAACTGATTACAACCAGCAACGAGGCTATTGATTATCAAGAAGTTCCTGGGCATCTGGTAGTCATTGGCGGCGGCGTCATCGGGCTCGAGCTAGGCAGTGTCTGGAAACGTCTTGGCGCAAAAGTAACGGTACTTGAGTATTTTGACACGATCTTGCCTGGTATGGACAGTGAAATCGCCAAAGATGCCCTGAAGATTTTTAAGAAACAAGGGCTCGAGTTTCAGCTAGGTGCCAGGGTTAAGGGGGTTAGCAGTGACGGAAAAAGCTGCACCATAGAAATTGACGGCAAAGATGCCATCAAGGCTGACCGCGTACTGGTAGCAACAGGCCGTAAACCCAATACTGAAGGTCTCGGGCTAGAAAAATTAGGTTTGGCATTAGATAAACGGGGTCGCATTCCTGTAGATGAGCACTTTGAGACGTCAATCAAAAGCATTTACGCCATTGGTGATGTCATCCCTGGCCCTATGCTGGCCCATAAAGCTGAAGAAGACGGCGTTGCCTGTGTCGAGCTTATAAAAACAGGTGTCGGGCATGTTGACTATAATCTGGTTCCTGCGATTGTCTACACGCATCCTGAAATTGCCAGCGTTGGGCAGACCGAAGAGCAGCTTAAAGAAGCGGGCATCGCCTATAACAAAGGAGTCTTTCCTTATATGGCCAATGGTCGCGCTAGGGCTCTTGGTGAAACAGACGGCAAAGTTAAGATTTTAGCCGATACCAAAACCGACCGCGTTTTAGGGGTTCATATTATAGGCGTAAGCGCCGGGGATTTAATTGCCGAAACTGTCACAGCTATGACCTTTGGTGCAAGCAGTGAAGACATTGCCAGAACCATTCACGCCCACCCAACCTTAGCTGAAATTGTTAAAGAGGCTGCCTTGAGCGTGCATGGCAATGCCCTTCATATCTAGGCTTTCACTTTTTCAGGTAACCACGCAACCACATCAATCGCTTTAGCAAAATGAAGTAAGGGCACGGTCTCAGGCAACGGCAAGGCAATTTGCTCGGTCATGGTGTTCACGCGAATCTCTGCCTTCGCTTGTTGCAGCGGCCAGGGTTGATGATGTATTTCACCACGATAAAGCTGACCCTGTTTATCCTGAGCATAAAGGCAGTATCGCTCGGTCAGAAAATGCTCGAGCGTGCCCTTTTTACTCAGATAGACTTCAGAAGTGGGTTCATACTCAGCAACAAAGTTTGCTTTCATAGCCCCTTTATGCGTGCGTTTACTCTGGTAGTAAATCCTTTCAGCCAAAACCATAACTGACATTTGCGCGTCAAAATAAGGCAAAAAAAAGCCTGCTCTGGCAAGCCTAACCGCAATGGGATTAGCAGCATCCAAACTAAAAAACCAGACCCCTGGTTTACCTTCAGCCGTAACATAGACCCGAACATTTAACTCTGCAAAATGGGATAAACCCTGGATGCTCGGACTAAAGCGAGGTTTGACATCTCTCATTTCAAAAGGAACAATGCCAATATATGCTTTGCCCTCAAAAAGGTCTAGCTCGAGCCCTTTTGGTACCAGCTTCCGCAGCGCTTCTCCTGGAACTTCCCAGTGCATAAAGCTCAAATTTAGCCAGCGCATTTGCATATGCCAGGGTTTTTCTGGTAATGGATAGGGTCGGTGGTCAAGATGGTTTAAAGCATTATGCATACCTAAAAGTTTAAACCAATTAAATTTCAAGTAGTTCTTATTGCTAGGTATTATGAATGTATTCGTATTATAGTGCCATGCAAACCATTCTCCTGATTGAAGATGACCCTGATATAGTCCATATCGTCAAAAGCTATTTTCAGCAGAGCAGCTTTAATCTTGAAGTTGCTTTTGACGGACCAACTGGCCTAGCTAAAGCATTAAATTCAGCTCCAGACCTTATCCTGCTCGATTGGATGCTGCCTGGTTTAGATGGGCTCGAGCTACTAAAACGTCTCCGAAACGAGAGGCGAATTCCCGTGATTATGATTACTGCTCGGACGGAAGAAATCGACCGAATTATGGGTTTAGAGTTTGGCGCAGATGATTATCTAACAAAACCTTTTAGCGTAAGAGAACTGGTTGCAAGAGCTAGAGCTGTATTACGGCGCAGTACGCAAATCCCCCAAGTTGAAACCATAAGTCAAGGTCAATTAAATATTGACCCGCAGAAGCGCGAGGCTTTTTTTAATAAGATTTTACTTAATCTGACTACCCTTGAGTTTGATTTACTCCTCAGCTTTATGGAACAACCTGGTAGAGTCTTTAGCCGTGATGATTTGCTGATTCAGGTTTGGGGCAGGGACTTTGAGGGTATTGACCGTGTCGTAGATGTGCATGTATCAAATTTAAGAAAGAAACTCGAGGCGGCTGGTGCTACTAACCTTCTTCAAACGATAAGGGGTATAGGCTACAAATTGGTTGAAAGATGAAAAGCCTAGGCTTTTTCCCTCGACTATTTATTGCCTTTTTAATTGTAATTTTCGTGGCTGGTGGCTTGTTTTACCTAGTTGCCAATTCACTTGGGCCCACGCTTTTAAAGGGGCATCTGGAAAGCATGGGGATTACCCACCATAACGTACCTATGGGTACGAGTACCATGCTTACGGATTTAGAGGTAGCTTATAGGCGTGCTTTAACCCAATCGTTGTTTTGGGCGATCCTTACAGCTCTAATCGCTGGTGGTGGCCTAAGTTTTTTCATTACGACTCAGGTAACGCGACCCATTGAGCGCATGAGACGCGCAGCCCGCCGCATTGCCGAAGGTGAGTACCAAGAGCGTGTAAGCTATATAGGAGCAGGTGAGATAAGTGATCTCGCCAATGATTTTAATCGAATGGCTGAGACACTTGACTCAGTTGAAACCCAGCGCTCAGAACTCATTCGAAACTTGGCCCATGAATTTCGCACACCCTTAATGAACTTACGTGGGTATATCGAAGGTTTAGAAGACGGCGTGTTTAAGCTTGATAATGAAACTTTAGCTGCTACCAAACGGCAACTTGAACGGCTCGAGCGGTTGATGACTGACCTATCTCTTTTATCTCGTGTAGAAGCAAAGCAAGAAACCGTAAAACTTGAAAAGGTTCGGCTTGATACGATTTTAGAAGCTGCTATTGCTGCTATGAGACCTCAGTATCTTGAAAAAAAGATAGATCTAAGGTTAGAGACCCACCTATCTGACATTTTAGTTATGGCTGACCCTATCCGCACCGAGCAAGCCTTAACCAACCTACTTACTAATGCGCTAAGACACACGCCAGAACAGGGTAAAGTAAGCATTTGGACTAAGTGTGATGAAAAGCTAGCAGAAGTACATATTAAGGATTCAGGCGAAGGTATATCCGCAGATGCACTGCCTCATATTTTTAAGCGATTTTACCGATCAGGTGGTCATCGCAATGCAACAACTGGAAGTGGAATTGGCCTAACTATTGCCAAGTATTTTGTTGAAGCACAAGGGGGAACAATTTGTGTAGAGAGCCGTGAAGGACAAGGCAGTCACTTTTGGTTTAGCTTACGGAGGATGTAAAGTTACCTTCAAACATATAGCTAGGTAAAACAACTTTACACAGGCTTTACACAGGCTTTATCAAAGCGTGATCATTTATCTTTATACTTTTCCTCGTTAGTATTTTAGGTCATTGCTATTCGGAGGTTAAGCAGACATGAAAGTCTGGATTATA